>DATMPD010000178.1:0-7457 GCA_035567955.1 Edaphobacter sp. | reverse complement strand
GAAGGAATGCAGGGCTCCGGAGCGAGATTCAGGGGAGCGAAATTCAGGATGAAGCCAAAGAAGAAAACGGAGCCGTTTCACGGCTCGCCGATTGAAGATTATTGCATGATTGGGGACTTCGAGACGGCGGCGCTGGTGTCTCGCGAGGGATCGATCGACTGGTTGTGCTGGCCGACGTTCTCTTCAGCTGCGTGTTTTGCGGCGTTGCTGGGGACGCGCGACCACGGCTATTGGCAGATAGCGCCGGTGGGCAAGGTGAAGGCTATCAGACGGCAATATGAGGCCCATACGCTGGTGCTGGAGACGACGTTTGAAACCGAAGTCGGCGAGGTGTGCCTGATCGACTTTATGCCTCCACGCGAGAGGCACTCTCATGTTGTGCGGATGGTGCGCGGGATTCGCGGCAGGGTGGCGATGAAGATGGACCTCGCGATCCGGTTCGACTATGGAAGGACGATTCCGTGGGTGACCAGTACAGATCGTGAACTGCGGGCGATTGCAGGAGACGACATGGTGACGCTGCGGACGAAGGTCCGGCTGCGCGGTGAGGACATGATGACGCGCGGCAGGTTCACGGTGCGCAAGGGCGAGACGGTGAGCTTTACGTTGACCAACTCTTCATCGCTGGAAAAGGCGCCAGCGGTGCTTCCGGTGGAAAGGGCGCTTGCGGGGACGCGGAGGTTCTGGAAACAGTGGAACGGGAAGAACAAATACAACGGGCCCTATGCGGAGGCAGTGGAGCGATCGCTGATGACTTTGAAGGCGCTGACGTATGGTCCAGCGGGCGGTATTGTGGCCGCGGCGACGACGTCACTGCCGGAGAAGATCGGCGGGTCGCGCAATTGGGACTATCGCTTCTGCTGGCTGCGCGATACGGCGTTCATGCTGCTGATACTGATGCAAGCAGGCTACGTGGAGGAGGCGGTGGAGTGGCGGAAGTGGCTGCTGCGGGCAGTTGCCGGGACGCCGGACCAGGTGCAGACGATCTACGGTATTCGCGGCGAGCGGCAGCTTGTCGAGTGGGAGGCCGGCTGGCTGCCGGGATATGAAGGCTCGCGGCCGGTGAGGATTGGCAATGCGGCGTTTGAGCAGTTTCAACTGGATGTGTTTGGCGAGGTGGTGGCTGCTTTGTCGAGGACGCCGGAGGCGGAGGATGAGATTCGGGTGTCGGTGAGTTCGCTGCTGGCGGCGCTGGCCAACCACGTGTGCACGGTGTGGCCGCAGCCGGACGAGGGGATCTGGGAGGTGCGCGGCGGCCCGAAACACTTTACGCATTCGAAGGTGATGGCGTGGGTGGCGCTCGACCGCGCGATCCAGCATCATCTGGAGTATGGCCGCAAAGGAGATGTAGCGCGATGGAAGAAGAACCGGGAGAGGATCCGTCGGGAGGTTTGCAAAAAAGGGTTCGACAAAAAACTGAACAGCTTTGTGCAGTCGTACGGATCGAAGCAGCTGGATGCATCTTGTCTGTTGATTGGACTGGTGGGATTTCTGCCGCCGGATGATCCCCGGGTGATCGGAACGGTGGAGGCGATCGAGAAGCGGCTGATGAAGAACGGATTGGTCGAGCGGTATGACACAAAGAAGACGAAGGATGGATTGAGCGGCGGTGAGGGGGCGTTCCTTGCGTGCAGCTTCTGGATGGTGACGAATTTGTGGCTGATGGGACGCAAGGCGGATGCGAAGGCGATGTTCGAACGGCTGCTTGCGCTGCGGAACGATGTGGGTCTGCTGTCAGAGGAGTATGACCCGGTGGGGAAGCGCATGGTGGGGAACTTTCCACAGGCGCTGTCGCACATTGCGCTGCTTCATGCGGCGTTCGCTATGTCGGGGCTGTGGAAACCGGAGACCCCGGTAAAGACAAAGGGTTTATCTGGCGGCAGATCGGCAGGAACGGGCCCGATGCAACCGGTGAGGCGTTAAGCGCCTCTAATCAATCATCTGCATACCTCTTCTCCTCTGCCTTGTTTCCTGAACGTTTTTTGATCGGTTGATGACAATGCTACGGATTCCAAGTTCCACGTACAGGCTGCAACTCCACAAAGACTTTACATTCGATGATGCGGCGGGGATCGCGGACTATCTGCGTGCGCTGGGGGTTTCGCATGTGTACTGCTCTCCTTACCTGCAGGCTGCACCGGGAAGCATGCACGGGTACGACGTTGTGTCGCATCAGCGGGTGAACGAGGAGCTTGGCGGGGCCGCAGGGCATGAGCGTTTCTGCAAGAAGCTGGGTGAGGCGAAGCTGGGGCAGGTGCTCGACGTTGTGCCGAACCACATGTCGCTGGGCAAGGAGAACAGGTACTGGTGGGATGTGCTGGAGAATGGGCCGTCGAGCCGGTATGCTTCGTTTTTTGATATCGACTGGCAGCCGCAGGAGGAGCGGTTGCGGGACAAGGTGCTGGTGCCGATTCTGCCCGACCAGTATGGGAGAGTGTTGCAGGCGCGCGGCATCAAGGTCGTGCGGCGCGGGAACAAGTTTCAGGTGGAGTGCTCGGGGGAGACGCTGCCGGCTTCGCCGAACTCTCTGGCGGGGATTCTGGCGCGGGCGTCGGAGTATGCGCGATCGGATACGTTGAGTTTTCTGGCGGCATCGTTTGGTCGGCTGCTGCAACCGGAGTATGTGGATCGCAGGACGATTCTTGCGCGGCACCGCGACAAGGTGGTGTTGTTCCATTTGCTGGAGCGGCTGTGCGGGGAGGAGTCTGGGATCGGCGAGGGGATCGATCAGTCAGTGGCGGAGGTGAATGGGAATCTGGATGCGCTGGATGATTTTTTGAACCAGCAGAACTATCGGCTGGCATATTGGAAGACTGCAGACCAGCAATTGAGCTATCGGCGGTTCTTCGATGTGAATACGCTGATTGGCCTGCGGGTGGAGCGGGAGTATGTGTTTGAAGAGACGCATGCACTGGTGCTGGAGTGGTTGAAGCGAGGCGTGCTGGATGGGTTGCGGGTGGATCACCCGGATGGGCTGCGTGATCCGTTGGAGTATCTGAACCGGCTGAGGAAGAATGCGCCGGGTGCGTATATCGTCGGCGAAAAAATTCTGGAGCCTGGGGAGTTTCTGCGGGAGAGCTGGCCGGTTGAGGGGACGACGGGTTATGACTTTTTGAACGTGGCTGCGGGTGTGCTGGTGGCGCAGGAGGGAATGGCGGAGCTGACGTCTGTCTACGGCGACTTTACGGATCAGATAACTGACTTCCATTCGATTGCGCATGAGAAGAAGATCAGCGTAACGCAGGAAGGATTGGGGAGCGATGTCAACCGGCTGACGACGCTGTTTGTAGAGATATGCGAGGCGAATCGCGACCGGCGCGACTATACGCAGACTGAGGTGAGACGGGCGATTCGCGAAGTGGCGGCGTGCTTTGAGATTTATCGCACGTATGTGGTGCCGGATCGGGAAGAGATCACGGAGGAGGATAAGGAATACATCACACGGGCTACGGAGTGCGCGAAGCAGCAGCGGTTGGACATCGATGCCGATCTTTTTGATTTTCTCCGCGATGTGCTGACGATGGTGGTGACGGGGAAGCAGGAGAGCGAATTTGTGCTGCGGTTCCAGCAGTTCACAGGGCCGGTGATGGCGAAGGGCGTAGAGGACACGGCATTCTATTGCTACAACCGGCTGACGGGGATGAATGAGGTGGGCAGCGATCCGGGGCGCAATGGTTTGAGCGTTGGGGAGTTTCATGCGTACTGCGCGAAGATGCAGGCGACGCATCCTTTGACGATGACGACGCTTTCGACGCACGACACAAAACGCAGTGACGATGTGAGGGCCCGGCTGGCGGTGTTATCGGAGATTCCGGGGAGATTCAACTCGGCGATACAGCGGTGGGCGCGGATGAACAGCGCGTTCCGGACGAAGAAGCCGGGGTCGATTGCGATGCCGGACCGGAACACGGAGTATCTGTACTACCAGACGCTGATCGGCGCGTGGCCTCTGCCGATCGATCGTGCGCAGGAGTACATGCTGAAGGCGGTGCGGGAGGCAAAGCAGCAGACTTCCTGGGTTGCGAATCATAAGGACTTCGAAGATGCACTGAGGATGTTTATTGAGCTGACGCTGAACTATGCGCCGTTTTTGCGGGAGCTGAATCAGTTTGTGGCGCGGGTGCAGGATGCGGGACGGGTGAACTCGCTGGTACAGACGCTGTTGAAGTATACGGCTCCTGGTATGCCGGATTTGTATCAGGGCGGGGAGCTTTGGGATTTGAGTTTGGTGGATCCGGACAATCGGCGGCCGGTGGACTATGGACTGCGGAAGCGTCTGCTGTGTGAGTTGAAGCAGATGACAGGGACGGACATTGCGGCGCAGGTGATGATGCAGGCCGATGAAGGACTGCCGAAGATGTGGACGATTCATAAGGCGCTAGAGGTGCGGCGGGAGCGGCCGGATTGCTTCAACGCGGAGGCGGAGTACACGCCGATCGAGGTGGATGGGGCGAAGCATGATCATGTGATTGCGTATCTGCGGGGAGAAGACGTTGTGACGGTGGCGCCGAGGTTGACGTTGAAGCTGGATGGATCGTGGAAGGACACGATTGTGGTGCTGCCGAAGGGGCGATGGAGGAATCGTTTGACGGGAGGAGTTGTGGCAGGGGGAGTGATTCCGATGAAGATGTTGTTGAAGGATTTTCCTGTGGCTCTTCTGGTGCGCGAAGATGTGGGGGCTGGGGACAATGCATGAATTTACGGTTTGGGCTCCGAATGCGGAGAAAGTTGCGGTAAAGATTGACGATGCGACTTATCCGATGCGCGGGCCGAATGAGCGTGGGTGGTGGAGTGCCGCGGTGGAACAGGCTGGGCCTGGGACCGACTACGGGTTTGTTGTGAATGACGATGCGCAGGCGTGGCCGGATCCTCGCTCGAAGTGGCAGCCGCATGGGGTGCACGGAGCCTCGCGGGTCTATAACCAGACGGCGTTTGCGTGGAGCGATGCAGGGTGGCCGGCGCCTCCGCTTTCTCGTGGGGTGATTTATGAGCTGCATGTCGGGACGTTTACGCCGGAGGGAACGTTTGATTCGGCGATTGAGCGGCTGGATTATCTGGTGGAGCTGGGGATTACGCATGTTGAGTTGATGCCGGTGGCTTCGTTTCCGGGAGCGCGCGGTTGGGGCTATGACGGAGCTGCTTTATTTGCGGTCTACGAGGAGTATGGCGGGCCGGATGGATTGAAACGGCTGGTGAATGCTTGCCATGTTCGCGGGCTCGCCGTGCTGCTGGATGTGGTGTACAACCACTTCGGGCCGGTGGGGAACTACAGCGGCAAGTTTGGGCCGTACCTTACGGATCGGTACCATACTCCGTGGGGCGGGGCGATCAATTTTGACGATTGGGGAAGCGATGAGGTGCGGAGATTTTTCTGCGACAACGCGCTGATGTGGATGCGGGATTATCACATGGATGGTCTGCGGCTGGATGCGGTGCATGAGATCTTCGACAGGTCGGCGGTTCACTTTCTGGAGCAGCTGTCGATTGAGGTGAAGGCGTTGTCGGAAGAGCTGGGGCGGCCTCTGGTGCTGATTGCTGAGAGTGATTTGAACGATCCCCGGATCGTGAAGGCGTGGGAGGTTGGCGGATATGGGATGAATGCGCAGTGGAGCGACGATTTTCATCACGCGCTGTTTACGGTGTTGACTGCGGAAGGAGCGGAGAAGGGTTACTACACCGACTTCGGGACGATGGCGAAGCTGGCGAAGTCATTGACGAAGGTGTTTGTGCAGGATGGGACGATGTACTCGCTGTATCGCGGGCGCAGCCACGGCAGGGTGGTGGAGGGTCTCTCGCCGCACCAGTTTGTGGTGTTCATTCAGAATCACGATCAAGTGGGGAACAGGGCGATTGGAGACCGGGTTGTAGAGGTGGTGGGGATGGATCGCGCGAAGGTTGCCGCGGGACTTGTGCTGACGGCGCCGTTTCTTCCGATGATCTTTCAGGGGGAGGAGTTTGCGGCGTCCACGCCGTTTCAATACTTCGCCGATCATGAAGAACCGGAGATGGCGAAGGCGGTGAAGGAGGGGCGGCGGGGTGAGTTTGCCGCGTTTGGGTGGAATCCGACGGACATTCCCGATCCGGAGAGCGTGGAGACGTTTGAGAGGTCGAAGCTGAAGTGGGACGAGGTACATAAGGGGCGTCATGAGGAGATGTTCGAGTGGTATCGCAGGTTGATTGCGCTGCGGCGCAGCTCTGCTTCCCTGAACAACGGGGAGCTGGGGCAGACCAGGGTGATCTTCGATGAGGAGAAAAACTGGCTGGTGATGGAACGCGGGGCGGTAACGGTGGTGTGCAATCTGGGGGAGGAACGGATGGAGTTCGAAAATCCCATGCATTTGCCGCTGGTGATGGCTTCGCGTAAGGACGTAAGGGCCACCAAGAACGCAGTGAGGCTTCCGCCCAACACGCTGGCGATTCTTTCGACCGAGAAGGTTTCGCAGGTTGTGTAGAATTTCCCTATCTAAACATTCAAGTTGAAGGGAAGTGTCTGCCATGTCACTCGTTCCTCGCCGTTTGCTCCTCTGCGTGCTGGTTGGCTGCGTTTTACTCGCGCGAAGGGGCGGCGGGATGGCGCAGACGGCGCTGGCGTCGTTGAGCGATCCGGCGATCTCTCCGGATGGGCGGGAGATTGCGTTTGTGTCGGGTGGGGACATCTGGACAGTGGCAGCGGCGGGAGGCGAGGCGCATCTGCTGGTGACGCATGCGGCGACGGAGTCGCGTCCGCTGTACTCGCCTGATGGGGCGAAGATGGCGTTTGTTTCGACACGGACAGGGGCGGGAAATATTTATGTGCTGACGCTGGCGAAGGGAGAGTTGATGCGGCTGACTTACTCCGACCGGCCGGATTCTCTGGATGGCTGGTCGCATGATGGCAAGTGGATTTATTTTACGTCCGCGGTGAATGATGTTGCCGGGCAGGGCGATATCTTTCGCGTGAACTCGGGTGGGGGTACGCCGCTGGAGGTGAGCCGTGAGCGCTATCTGGGCGAGTTCGAGAGCGCGCCCTCTCCTGATGGGCAGACGATCGCACTGATGGCGAAGGGGCTGAGCTTCGCGCAGTGGTGGCGCAACGGGCACGCGCATATTGACGAGACCGAGGTGTGGCTGAAGCCGGTGGCTGAGAGCGGAAAGTACCGGATGCTGCTGAAGGCGGATGCGAAGCATGCGTGGCCGATGTGGTCGGCGGATGGCAAGACGCTTTTCTATATGAGCGATGCTTCGGGCGCGGAGAATATCTGGGCTGTGCCGGTGGCGGCGCCTGAGTCGGCAAAGGAACTGACTCACTTCAAGGAAGGGCGCGTGTTGTGGCCGAGCATTGGGGATGGCGGCAAGACGATTGTGTTTGAGCGGAACTTCACGATCTGGAAGATGGATACCGCTACGGGCAAGGCGGAGCAAGTGCCGATTACGTTGCGCGGGGTGCCAGCGTCGCCGGGTGTGACGCATGTGGTAGA
>DATMPD010000177.1:0-5780 GCA_035567955.1 Edaphobacter sp. | reverse complement strand
TGGTACCGGGCGGTCGTCAAGGTGCCCAAGGCGTATGCGGGACAGCATGTGTGGCTGAACTTCGACGGGATCAATTTTTCTGCGCAGGTGTGGGTGAATGGGAGGCAGGTTGGTTCGACGAAGGGCGCCTTCGGTCGGGGGATTTTTGATATTTCGTCGGATGTAAAAGTGGGCAAGAAGGCGGTTCTGGCGGTGTTTGTGTCGCCGCAACCGCATCCGGGCGATCCGCATGAACATACGATTCGAGATGGTGTAGGGAAGAATGGTGGGATTACCGCGATTGATGGGCCGACATTTCTTTCGACAATTGGGTGGGATTGGATTCCAGCGATCCGCGATCGGGATACAGGGATATGGCAGAAGGTATTTCTCTCGGCGAGCGGGCCTGTTGTTATCAAAGACCCGCTGGTGACGACAGATCTTCCATTGCCCAAGACGGATTCGGCGGATGTTTCTGTTCAGGTGAAGGTGGAGAACATAGGAGATGCGCCGCAGAACGGTGTGCTGAAGGGTAGCTTTGGAGATGTGTCGTTTGAGCAGAGCACTGACCTTGCTCCGCACAGTTCAAAGATGGTTTCGTTTGATCCTAAGACTACGGCGGCGCTGCGCGTGGTCAATCCCAAGCTTTGGTGGCCGAATGGCTATGGGCCGCAGAATCTGCAACAGCTTCATCTGAGTTTTGAGATTGGTGGAAAGGCGTCGGATAGCCGGGATGTGAGCTTTGGAATTCGCAAGTTCAGCTATTCTGTGCCGGATTCGGAGAACCTGACGATTTCGGTGAATGGCGTTCGGGTATTTATTCGCGGTGGGAACTGGGGCCTAGATGAGGCGATGAAGCGCAATCCGCGTGAACGGCTCGAGGCGCAGATCCGGATGCATCAGCTCGCGAATCTCAATCTGATTCGCAACTGGGTGGGGCAGAGTACAAGCGAGGATTTCTACGAGCTGTGTGACAAGTACGGTTTGCTGGTGTGGGATGAATTCTTTCAGCCGAATCCTTCCGATGGGCCCAACCCCGATGACTTCGACACGTATATGGCGAATGTGCGGGAGAAGATACTACGGTTTCGTAATCATGCTTCGATTGTCTTGTGGTGTGCGCGAAATGAAGGGTATCCGCCGAAGGAGATTGACGCTGCGTTGCGAACGTTGATGGCGGAGCTGGAGCCAACGCGGTTGTATCAAGCGAACTCTGCTGATGGACGCGGGGTTAACTCGCATGGGCCATATCACTGGAGGACGCCGCGAGAGTTCTACGTATTTGACGAGGCTTTCAAGACGGAGATTGGCAGCGTATCGGTTCCGACGCTTGAGTCGATCCACGGGATGATGCCGGAGAAGGATTGGGAGACGATCAATGATGATTGGGCTGAGCATGACTTCGCCAGGGGGGCATCGGGGGGAGGCTCGTATCCGGGGATGATTGCGGAGCGGTATGGTAAGGTGGCGAATCTTGCAGACTTCGTGAGGAAGTCGCAGCTGGCAAACTATGAAGCGTTTCGGGCGATGTATGAGGGACGCAATGCGAAACTCTTCAACCCTTCGACCGGAATTATTACGTGGATGAGCAATCCGGCGCAGCCTAGTTTCGTATGGCAGCTTTATCATCACGATCTTGAACCGAACTCTGCGTTGTTCGCGGTGAAGAAGGCCGCTGAGCCGATTCATATTCAGTTGAATGAGAGCAACGGCGATGTGGAAGTCATTAATAATCTGCCTGATGGTTTAGCAAACGCCCGCGCTCATATTTTGATTTACAACCTCGATGGTTCTACGGCATACCAGCATGACTTTGATGTGCCGGCTGCGGGGAGCGTGGCGACGAGCCTGGGGGTTGTTGACTGGCCTGCGGGGCTATCCGCCGTGCATTTCGTGAAGCTGGAGCTGCTAGACGTGGGTGGGAGGCTGGTGTCGGAGAACTTTTATTGGCGCGCGCTGCCGGAACATCAGGATGATCTGAAGGCGCTGGGTGAATTGCCGACTGCAACTCTGGATTCGAAGGTCGTGCGGCGTGATGTTGGGGGAAAGAGTTTTTTTGAAGTGACTTTGCATAACCCTGGGACGCAGATTGCCTTGATGACGCATGTGCAGTTGCGCAGGAAGGGTGCCAGTGAGCGGGTACTGCCGGTCTATTACAGCGATAATTATGTGTCGCTGGTGCCAAATGAGAGCAGGACGATCACGATTGAGACTGCTACCTCGGAGTTGAAAGGCGAGGTGGGACTTGTTCTCGTCGATGGATGGAATGTGGGGGTGGCTTCTTCGTCGGCGGCTGGTGTCGACCTGGCATTGAATGTTGCGGCACAGGTGGATCATTGGCCGGTGACGGGGTTGCCGATGATGCCGGTTGTGAAGTGAGTTACGGATTTTGAAAATGGATGGCGACAATTCAGGTGCCGTTTGTTTGCTGGAGCCGTACAACAATTGGGGGATTATTCTCTATTTCCCGAGGGGCCTACCTTGCAAATGTGCGGAACTTCCGTCTTGGTTACGGGTCTGTATGGGAGGAAGAAGAGCGGGCGGTTCGTAGTGGACCGTTCCTCACAATTTGATGGCCGTGGCTGACTGCCATTGTGCCAAAGCCAAAGGTAGGCGTATGCGATTTCCTAACTTGATCCGTAATATTTGTGGGGGCGCGTTTCTCGCGCTTGTGCCTGCGGCGTCCTTTGCCGGGGTGTTTGTCTCGGTGACAATTGCGCCGCCGGTGCTGCCGGTTTATACGCAGCCGCTTTGCCCAGGAGACGGGTATTTGTGGACGCCGGGCTACTGGGCGTATGGCGATGAAGGCTACTACTGGGTTCCGGGTGTGTGGGTCCGGCCACCGCAGGTTGGCGTGCTCTGGACACCAGGTTACTGGGGTTGGGGCGGTGGTGTGTATGTCTTCCATCCCGGATACTGGGGTCCGCATGTGGGCTTCTATGGCGGGGTGAACTACGGCTTTGGCTATGGCGGCTCCGGCTTTTACGGCGGGCGTTGGGAGGGTGGACACTTTGCGTATAACACCGCTGTTGTGAATGTAAATCGAACCGTCATTCACAATGTTTATGAGGATAGAACCGTTATCAACCACACCACGGTGTACAGCCGCACCAGTTTCAACGGCGGCGCGGGCGGCATCCAGGTACGTGAGAATGAACGGGAGGCAGCGTTTGCGCGGGAAAACCATTTTGGCGCCACGGTCGAACAACAGAACCATATGCAGATGGCACATGCAGATCGTAGCAACTTTGTTTCGGTGAACGGCGGCCATCCGCAGAATACTGCTTTCTCCCGGCCGGGGGTGCGAGCTGAAAACCAGCAGCAGCGCATTGCCCAAGGGGTTCGTTCCGGCCAGATGACGGCGGGCGAGACCAGAAACGTCGAGGGCCGCGAGGCGAGCATCAATCGTCAGGTTGCGAATGATCGCGCGGCGAACGGCGGCCACCTGACCGCGCAGGAGCATCAACAGGTCAATCAGCGGCAGGACAACGTCAGCCGATCGATCTCCAACGACAAGCACAATGAAAATACCCAGGCCCATCCGCATGCTGAAGCACAGCATGGTGGAGGAGGGCACGAACCGAAGAAGTAGCTTTCATGTAGGAGGATAAAGCGGCCGGCGGATGTCTTCGCCGGCCGCTTTTACTTGTCGCGGCTAAAATCAAGGACGTGAATGGGCGGGAGCTTGATCGAGTCGTTGTGGTGCTGGCGCGCGCGCGCAATCCGAATAACATCGGCGCGGCTGCTCGCGCTATGCATGATTTTGGCTTTCGACGTCTGCGAGTGGTGAATGAGTACGCTGTGCCGTTTGAGACGGCGCGGTCGGCGGTGGACGCTTCGGAGGTGCTGGCGGAAGCAGAAGCGTTCGATAGCGTTGCGACTGCGGTTGCGGATTGCACGTTGGTGGTAGGAACGACTGCAGTGGGCGAAAGGGCGCTCCAACATACGTTGTATGCGTTGCCGGAGGCCGGGGGGATGATTGGTGGGGAGTTGGCGCGAGAGGGTGGGCGGGTGGCGCTGCTGTTCGGTTCGGAGAAGACTGGGCTGAGCAACGACGAGATGAGCCACTGCCACTGGCTGTTGACGATTCCTATGCAGGAGCATGGAGAGGTGCGGCATCCGTCGATGAATCTTGGACAGGCGGTGGCGGTTTGTCTGTATGAGTTGGTGCGGGCGCGTGAGTCTGGTGTATCTGGGGGAAGCGGAGATTCTGCGGCAACTGCGGGCGACGTAGAACGTTTGACGGCGCTGCTGAGGGAGGTGCTGGAGGAGACTGGATATACGAAGAGGCATCCGGCCAACTGCGATGAAGGCCGAGTTCGACGGCTGGTGTTGAGGATGGGATTCGTGGCGAACGATGTGCCGGTGTGGATGGGTATTCTGCGACAGATATTGTGGCGGGTTCGCGGGCGCGACCGAGATTAGCGCGACCGGATTAGATTGCTGCGCCTCCTATTGCGCGACTGGACCTATCGCGAATCACGCGGCGAACTGTAGACTTAACAACACTCATACACTTTGAACAGAGTGTGGACGTCCGGAGGTTGGAGCATGTTTGTGCGTAAGAGACTGCTGGTGGTTGCGGGAGTTTTGTTGGCGTATACGGCAAGTGGGTTGGCCCAGGGGAAACAGCTTACGACCGAGGATTACGCTCAGGCGGAGAAGTTTATGGGGTACAACGTCAATTCGCTGGTGTATCACGGAGTGGCGCGGCCTACCTGGATGGAGGATGGTCGCTTCTGGTACCGCGATAATGGGCCGGATGGGGTGACGTTCATGGTGGTCGACCCGGCGAAGGGGACGAATACGCAGGCGTTCGATCAGACGAAGCTGGCGGCCGCGCTGACAGCGTCGACGGGCGGCAGGATGAGGGCGGATGCGCATCATCTGGTGATTTCCGAGATCAATTTCTCCGATGGAGACAAGACGGTTGTGGTGGGGAACGGGTCACGCAAGTTTCGCTGCGATTTGAGCGGGGCGGGGGTTTGCACAGAGGTGGTTGCTGCTGGCGCGAAGCCAACGGAGCAGGCCGGTGGTGGGCGAACACGCGCTGCTACGGACGTTTCGCCGGACAAGACGAAGGCTACGTTTATTCGTGACTGGAATCTGTGGGTGCGCGACCTGGCTACCGGTAAGGAGGCGCAGCTCACGACCGACGGTGTGAAGGACTACGGATATGCGACTGACAACGCAGGCTGGACAATGAGCGATAATCCGATTCTTGTCTGGTCGCCCGACTCGAAGAAGATCGCGACCTTTCAGCAGGACCAGCGCAAGGACGGCGAGATGTACCTTGTTCCGGTGACGAATGGACACCCGGCGCTGAAAGCGTGGAAGTATCCACTGGTTGGCGATAAGGATGTGACGATGATCGAACGCGTGATCATCGAAGTGGATGGGGCGAAGGTGATTCGTTTGAAGATGCCGGCTGACCAACATCGGTCGACTTTGTGCGATGACGTCAGCTGTCGGGGTGGCAGCGGATGGGACGATGTGCAGTGGAGCGATGACGGTGCTCATCTGGCGTTTGTCTCTACGTCGCGCGACCATAAGCAAGAGTGGATGCGGATTGCCGATGCTTCGACCGGCGAGGTTCGCGACGTGATGGGAGAGACGACGGCGAAGTTCTATGAGAGCGGCAACGACAAAGTGAACTGGAAGTATCTGTCGAAGACGAATGAGCTGCTGTGGTTCAGCGAGAGAGAAGGCTGGGGCCACATGTATCTGTATGACATAGCCACGGGCAAGCTGAAGAACCCCATCACGCACGGCGAGTGGAACGTCACGCAAGTGCTCAACGT
>DATMPD010000176.1:0-13712 GCA_035567955.1 Edaphobacter sp. | reverse complement strand
GGCGGCTCGGTGGACGCGACACTGAATTGGTGGGGTTGTTCGAGGGGACCGACGGCGGCGGGATGCGCGGCTATTCAGGGCTCGAACATTTTGTTCCTGCCTTTCCTGACGAAGCCGTTCTAACGAACTTGATGGCGCTCGCGGATATGGGATCGAACGTGGTCCCATATCTGCGGGCAGCGATTTTTTGCTTGTCGGATCCGGCGTTAGCTGCGGTGGCTATTCGGTGTCTTTGGGGCGGATGGATTCGCGGAGGGCGGTAAGTTGCGGATGGAGTAACTTGGCGGTGAGGGAGCGAGTGAGTGCTTCGACCGCTTCGCGTTGTTGCGAGGTGAGGCCGGCCAATTTGGGTTGAGAGCGGGCTAGTTCGGCTTGGCGAAGTTCTTCGGCATGCTGCTGGAGGGCTTTGATGGCGGGGACGGCGTCACGGGACTGGAGGCGTTCGTGGTACTTGTCCACTTCCCTGCTGACGATAGTTTCTGCGGCGGCGGCTTCGCGGCTGCGATCGGCGAGGTTGGCGGCGGCGACTTGCTGGAGGTCGTCGATGTCGTAGACGAAGCAGCCTTCGACCTCGTTCATGCGGGGGTCGACGTCGCGGGGGACGGCGATATCGATGAAGAACATGGGGCGGTTACGGCGGCTTTGCAGGAAGTGCTGGCCGTGCGAACGGCCGAAGATTTTTTGCGGGGCACCAGTGGAGGTGATGACGATGTCGGCCCGGGGGGCCTGCTGATAGAGGTCATCGAATGGGATGGCTTCGGTGCGTATGGTGGGGCTGACGAAGTGGGAGGCGATCTTTTCGGCGCGTGACTGGGTGCGGTTGGCGACGAGGATGGAGGAGGCGCCGTGCTCGATGAGATGGCGGGCGGCCAGCTCTGACATCTTGCCTGCGCCTACGAGGAGCACGGTTTTTCCCTGGAGCGAGCCGAAGATTTTTCTTGCGAGGTCTACGGCTACTGAGGCGATGGAAACAGAGCTGGAGCCGATCTGGGTTTCGCTGCGGATCTTTTTTGCTACCGTGAAGGTGCGCTGGAGAAGGGATTCGAGGTGGGTAGAGACGGCGCCTACCTCGCGGGCGATGGTGTAGGACTCTTTGACCTGGCCGAGGATCTGCGGTTCGCCTACGACCATGCTGTCGAGCGAGCTGGCGACACGGAAGAGGTGGCGGACGGCTTCGCGCTCGCGGAATTCGTAAAGGTGAGGCTGGATGTCGTTGGGCAGGACGGCGAAGTACTCGTGGAGGAAACGGAGGAGATCGGCTTTGGTTTGCGGCTGGGTGGTTGCGGCTTCGCCGGTGTCGTCCTGCAGGGTGAGCAGTTCGACGCGGTTGCAGGTGGAGAGGATGAGGCCTTCGCGGATGCCGGGCTGGTGGAGGAGGGTGCGGGTGGCGTCGGCGAGGCGGGTGGAGGGGATGGCGAGGCGCTCGCGCACCTCGATGGGCGCGGTGTTGTGGTTGATGCCGAGCAGGACGAGACGTCCCTGGGTGTTAGGGGGCTTGGATCGGTTCATGGGGCGGTGAACCTGTGGACGGCGGAGAACTGGTTGGCCGCCCAGACGGCGAGGACGACGAAGAAGACGAAGCTGGAGAGGTAGACGGCTCGTCGTCCGCGGAGGCCGGCGATGCGGCGGATGTGAATCATCGCGATGTAGACGAGCCACATGGCAAAGGCGAGGAGAATCTTGGGGTCGCGGAAGTAGGATGCTCCAACGGTGATCTGGGCGATGAGCGAGCCGATGAGAAGACCTGCCGTCATGCAGGGGAGGCCGAAGAGCAAGGCCTTTTGGGCGATCTGATCTAAAACTTCAAGGGGGATCTCGAGAGGCGGGAGCCACGGGAGGGTTGGGGCTTTTTGTTTGAGGCGGCGCTCTTGAATCAAGTAGAGGAGAGAGGCCAGAAGCGAGAGAAGAAGGGCGGCGTAGGCGGCGAGGAGGAGAGCGACGTGCAGGAAGATCCAACCCGTGTTGATGATGGGGAATACGGTGCTCTCCTGGCCGGGATGGAACGCGGGGACGAGACCGAGGAGAAAGCAAACGGGAAGGATGAAGACGCCCAGGGCGACGGTTTTGTAACGCCAATAGACGAGGAGAAAGGCGCCGGCAAGGAGGAGGCTAAGGAGGGTCTGAGTCTCGTGGGTGTCGACTGGCAAGGAGTGATGGGCGGCGTTGAGCATCTCGGCGAGGGAGACGAAGTGGAAGAGGACGGCAGCGATGGTGGCGGGGATGGCGATGTGACGCCAGCGAGGGCGGTCGTAGAGGGCAGCGGGCAGAACCCCCAGCGCGGCTATGCCGTAGAGGAGGACCGCGACTCTGAGCCAGAGGAGGGACATGATCATCGTTCACTAGCGGCTAAACCCGCGAATCTTCAGTATATCGGGTATAGAGGGGACTGGGGGTGGGGCTGAGTTGCTGGAGGATTGACCCGTCTGCAGCGGCTCTGCGAGACTCAAAAATATGCGATACGGCGGAAGGGTGGAGTATGCCCAGGCAAGGAAGATGCGAGAGCGGAATACGCGTCTCTACCGGCTGGCGCACTGGCCTATATGGATCTGGGTGTTCTTTCTGGCGCCGGGTCCGCTGACGTTTACGTTGTTTGCGCATGGGTTTGGGCGGGGTAATCTGGCGTGGCTGGGGGTGGTGTTGGTGGGCACGGGCGCGGCTGGGTTGCGGGGGCAGCTCCCAGGCGTGGAACCGAGGCCGTATATTCTGCGCTTCGATGAGGATAAGCCGAATCCGTTGTATCGACGGGTTTGCTACACGTTTGCGTGGAGTGCTGTGGTGTGTTTTGCACTGATGAACCTGAGCGGGCTGGTGATCGCCATGGCGAGCGGGGCGTGGTACATGAAGCAGATTTACCAATATGCGTACTTTCCTGCGTGCGGAACGATTCTGTTGCTGGGGGCGATGGGTTTGTTGCCTCGGGTGCGGCGCTCGACCAAGGGCGAGGGAACGGAGCGGCGGTACTTCTATGGTTCGGTGTGGGCGGTGGTGGTGGCGCAGGCGCTGTTGCTGCTGTTGTGGAAGGTGCTGCCGCAGACGAGGGCCGCGACTGCTCTGAAGCTCGGTGTGTTTGTTGGGGTGCTGGTGGTGATGGGGCTGGCGGCTTATCGTGGGGCGCTGCCGAGGACTCGGCCTATTGTGCCGGGGGAGTCGATGGTTGCTGATTGAAGGGAGACGACAGGGAGCGCCTCGCTGGTTGACGGTGGTGCATCCCTGTAGTTGGTTGGCGCGGTTAGCTGGCTTTGGCCAGGGTTTCGATGATCTGTTTGCTGAAGGCGGGAATGTCTGCGGGTTTGCGACTGGTGATGAGGTTGCCGTCCTGGACGACCTCTTTGTCGACCCAGTTGGCGCCGGCATTTTTCAGATCGGTGTGGACGGAGGGCCAGGAGGTGACGGTCTTGCCCTTGACGACGCCGGCTTCGACCAGACCCCAGGGACCGTGACAGATGGCGGCTACGGGTTTT
This sequence comes from Edaphobacter sp., assembly GCA_035567955.1. GTDB lineage: Bacteria > Acidobacteriota > Terriglobia > Terriglobales > Acidobacteriaceae > Edaphobacter. Next base: position 10,251 of record DATMPD010000176.1, on the reverse strand, counting down.
CCGGATTCGACAAACTCTTTGATGAAGGCTACGGCGTTTTTGTCGGTGCGGAGCTTGTCGGGGTTGATCTGGCCTCCGGGAAGAACCAGGGCGTCGTAGTCGTCGGGGTGAACTTCGGCGACGAGGTGATCAACCTTGACGGACTTGCCCCAGTCGGTCTTGTCCCAGCCCTTGATCTGGCCGGCTTTGATGGAGAGAACGTCGACTTTTGCTCCTGCTCTCTCGAGATCTCTCTTGGGGTCGGTGAGTTCGACCTGCTCGTAGCCGTCGGTGGCAAGGATGGCTACCTTTTTACCCTTGATGGATGATTTGAACATTCGGTTCTCCTATGTGGCTCGACGTGAGTTTGCGTGCGCGAGTGGATTGGTCCCTCAGGACAGTGAGAGGGCGGTTTGGCGGATGGGGTTGTCAATGGCGCGCGAGGTGCGCTTTGAGCTGTGAGCGGTGCGGTGCGGTGGCTTTGTCAGCGGCGAGCTTTGGGCCTTGAGGGTAGAGGTGCGGTATTCTGGCGGTTCTGCATATGGGGAATGAAACGACAAGTGAAGCTACGCTGACGCCGGTGATGCGGCAGTATTTTGCGGCGAAGGAACAGCATCCCGACTGCCTGATGTTCTGCAGGATAGGGGACTTCTATGAGCTGTTCTATGAGGACGCGATTCTGGTTTCGCGTGAGTTGCAGCTGACGCTGACCGCGAGAGACCGAGAGAAGAAGCAGCCGATGTGCGGGGTTCCGTACCATGCGGCCGAGGTGTATCTCCAGAAGCTGCTGCGGCTGGGGTACAAGATTGCCCTGTGCGAGCAGATGGAGGACCCGAAGCAGACGAAGACGATCGTGCGGCGGGAGGTGACCCGGGTGCTGACGCCGGGGACTGCGCCCGATCCCACGCTGGGAGCGGAGCAGAGTAACTATTTGGCTAGTGTTTGCGTGTCGGGGAGTGGAGCTGCGCAGGGCGGGTCTCAGATTTGGGGGCTGGCTTTGCTGGATTTGTCTACGGGGGAGTTTCGCGCTACTGAGTTTTCGGGGACCGGTGGGTGGGCGGCAGTAGTCGATGAGTTGGGGCGGGTGCGGCCGGTGGAGTTGCTGTATGGAGCGGGGTTGCTGGGTGGGGTGAATCTGGCGGGAGAAGACTCGTCGGAGACGGCGGCGGGGCTGGATGGAATTCGAACGAAGACGGCCCTGGAGGAGTGGGTGTTTACGGCGGAGTATGCGGTGCCGTTGGTGCGGAATCACTTCAAGGTGCATTCGCTGGATGGGATGGGACTGGGTGGGCATGAGGCTGCGGCTGTGGCGGCGGGTTCGTTGCTGCATTACATGCGGCAGACCAAGCAGGGGGGCCTCGAGCATGTGGATGGGCTGCGGTTTTATGAGCGGTCGAGTTGTCTTGAGCTCGATGCAGTGAGTGTGCGGAACCTGGAGTTGGTGGAGCCGCTGTTTTCGGGAGAGTCGGCGCAAACTACGTTGTTCTACACGATGGATGCTTGTTGTACGCCGATGGGAAAACGGCTGTTGCGGGCGAGTTTGCTGCGGCCGGCTAGCGGGTTGGGGGAGATTGAGGCTCGGTTGGAGGCGGTGGGGGAGGCTGCTGGGGATTTGCGGCGGCGGGAGGGGCTGCGGCGGTCGATGGATGGAGTGCTGGATCTGGAGCGACTGCTGGGGAGGGTAGCGCTGGATTCGGCTGGGGCGCGTGAGGTCATGGCGCTGGCGAAGACGCTGGGTTGTCTGCCGGGGGTGGTGGCGGCGGTTCGTTTGTTTGAGAGTGTTAGGTGGCGGGAGTTGGGGGAGACCGTTGATCCTCTGGAGGATCTGCACGAAATGATTGTTCGAACGATCGCGGAGGAGCCGCCGGTATCGCTGGGTGATGGCGGGGCAATTCGCGAGGGTGTGGATGCGGAGTTGGATGAGCTGCGGGAGTTGAGTAAGAGTGGGCGACAGTCGCTGGCGGCGATTGAAGAAAGAGAGCGGACGCGGACTGGGATCGGGTCGCTGAAGGTACGGTTCAATACGGTGTTTGGGTACTACCTGGAGGTGACCAAGGCGAATGCGAAGGCGGTGCCGGCGGACTATGAGCGGAAGCAGACTCTGGTGAATGCGGAGCGGTTTACGACTCCCGAGTTGAAGGAGTATGAGACGAAGATTTTGACCGCGCAGGAGCGGAGTGGGGAGATCGAGCGGCGGATCTTTGCGGAGTTGCGGCGGCAGTTGCTGGAGGCTGCGGGACGGATGCGGGGGACGGCGCGGAAGGTGGCGGAGATCGACTTGCTGGGGTGCTTTGCGCATCTGGCGGCGTTGCGCGGGTGGGTGAAGCCGCAGGTGGAGGAGAGTGGCTTGCTGGAGTTCGTGCAGGCGCGGCATCCGGTGGTGGAGCGGCGGATGGAGGAGTCGGGTGGTGGGCGGTTTGTGCCGAACTCGGTTTATATGGATGCGGGTATGGAATCGAAGACAGGGCCCGCTGTGTTATTGATTACAGGGCCGAATATGGGGGGCAAGAGCACGTATCTGCGAATGGCGGCACTGCTGGTGGTGATGGCGCAGATGGGGTGTTTTGTGCCAGCGGAACGGATGAGGTTAGGACTTGTCGATCGAATTTATACACGGATCGGGGCGAGCGACAATTTAGCGCGCGGGCGGTCGACGTTTATGGTCGAGATGACCGAGACGGCGGCGATTTTAAATACGGCGACGAACCGGTCGCTGGTGCTGCTGGATGAGATGGGGCGTGGGACGGCTACGTATGATGGATTGAGCCTGGCGTGGGCTACGGTGGAACATCTGCATGACCGGATTGGGGCACGGACGCTGTTTGCAACGCACTACCATGAGCTGACTCTGCTGGCGGAGAGGCTGGAGCGGCTGACGAATCTGCGGGTAACGGTGAAGGAGACAGCGGGAGGGATTGTGTTTCTGCATACGGTGGAGGCGGGGCCGGCGAGTAAGAGCTATGGGATTGAGGTTGCTAAGCTGGCAGGGCTGCCTGCGGGTGTGATTGCAAGGGCGCGCGAGGTGTTGAAGGTGCATGAGAGGGCGGAGACACAGCAGGTGCGGGAGGCTTCGCCTGCCGCGGCGCAGATGCAGATGACGATGTTTACGCCGCTGTCGCAGAGGATTGTGGACCGGCTGGCGGAGGCGGATGTGGATGGCCTGACTCCGAGAGAAGCGCTGAATTTGTTGGCGGAGTTGCAGCGGGAGTTGAAGGGGTGAGGAAGAATTTTTAGAAGCAAGAACAAAAACCAAATGCGGGGGTTCTTCGCTCCGCTCAGAACGACAAAGATTTGCGGTGAAGGGAATTCCGGCGTGATTCGATCGATGGTGGTGGCGGGTGTAATGAGTGGGACTTCGGCGGATGGAGTGGATGTGGCGGTGTGCCGGATTTCGCCTGCGCGGGCAAAGGGTGAAACGCTGGTGGTGAAACTGCTGGGGCATGTGGGGGTGTCTTATCCGAAGGCGGTGAGGGCGGCTGTGTTGGACGCGATGGATGCAGAGGCTATTTCGGTGGCGGAGCTGGCCCGGCTGAACTGGCGACTGGGTGAGGTTTATGCGGATGCGGTGGAGAAGGCGCAGAACTCGCTCGGAGTGAAGATTGGGTTGGTGGGGTGTCATGGGCAGACGGTGTATCACCAGGGAGCGGTGGAGAAATATCTTGGTAAAGCGCTGCGGGCGACGTGGCAGATGGGAGAGGCGGCGGTGATTGCGGAGCGGCTGCGAGTGCCGGTGGTGAGTGATTTTCGGCCATCGGATGTTGCTGCGGGCGGGCAGGGGGCCCCGCTGGTGCCGATGCTGGACTACTGCATGTTTCGTTCGGCGAAGGTGAGTCGTGTGCTGCTGAACCTGGGAGGGATTGCGAATTTGACGGCGATTCCTGCTTCGGCGGGTGTCGATGGCGTGATGGCCTTCGATACCGGACCGGGGAATATGGTGATCGATGCTTGTATGCAGCGGCTATATGAGCGGGAGTTCGATAAGGGTGGGGTGGTGGCTCGGACGGGCAATGTGTTGCAGCAGGTGGTGGAGACGATTTTGAAGGAGGATTACTTCTCTGCCCCGCCGCCTAAGTCATGCGGTCGGGAGCAGTTTGGGGAGGCGTTTGTTTCGCGGTTTATCGCGATGTGCCGGAAGGCGGGTGGAAGAGCGGATCGGGATGAGGATGTTGTCGCTACAACTACGGCTTTGACAGCGGCTTCGATTGTGGATGCGTATCGGCGGTTTGTCTGGGGGCATGTGGGGCAGGCGGCTCCGTTGTCACCAGTGGAGTTCGTGGTCGCAGGTGGCGGAGCCAAGAACGATTTGCTGATGAGGATGCTGCGGGGAGGGTTGGAGCCGCTGAAGGTGAAGGTACGGATGATGGAGGAGCTGGGGGTTCCGGGTCAGGCCAAGGAGGCGGTGGCGTTTGCGGTGCTGGCCTGGTTGAGTTGGAACGGGTTGCCGGGGAATGTTCCCTCGGCTACGGGGGCGCGGAGCGCGGTGGTCTTGGGGAAGATTAGCCCCAGATGACTTTTGTGATCGGGCGGAGAAAGGCGGATCGCTTACGCGAATGCCATGAGGCTAAGGACCCATGCTTAAGCGCGAAAAACGCGAGAAGGTTCTGCCGCAGGCGCCGATGGGGCACCCGCGTTCTTGGCTGGGTGATGGTTGTTGGATGCGCGTTGATGGTTGGGTGCAAGAACAGGGTGGAACAGCCAGGGGCGGTGGTGATGATTATTGAGAGTAGTCCGAATAATCTGGATCTGCGGGTGGGGACGGATGCGCAGTCGGAGCGGGTGGGGGGGCAGATTTTTGATGCTCTGGTGAAGAAAGATGAACATTATGAGCTGCAGCCGTGGCTGGCTACTAGTTGGGAGCAGCCGGATGCGGTGACCTGGGTGTTTCATCTGCGGGATGGAGTGCGGTTTCATGATGGTCGGCCGCTTGAAGCGGCGGATGTGGCTTACACGATTGAGAGTTTGATCGATGGGTCGCTTGTGACGGCGAAGGGTGGGAATTTTGCGGGGGTGGATCGAGCGGAGGCGCGGGATCGGCTGACGGTGGTGGTGCGGATGAAGCGACCGGATGCGGGGCTGCTGTTCAATATGAGCGATGGGTTGTTTGGAGTGGTGCCGAGGGGCTCGGGGAAAGATTTTGGGTTGCATCCGGTGGGGTCGGGGCCTTTCAAGTTTGGCAGTGCGGTGCAGGATAAAGAGGTGATCGTGGAGCGGAACCATGATTACTGGGCGGATGCGTTGCCGGCTCTGCAGACGAGCACACTGGGAGACGGCATACATCCCACCCTTTCGCAAGAAGCGCGAAAGGATGGGGCACCCGGGCGAAGGATCGAGCGGATACGGTTTGCGGTGGTGCCGGATACGATTACAAGCGCGTTGGAGTTGAAGAAGGGGTCGGCAGACCTGGCGAGCAATGTGGTGACGCTGGATATGGTGCATACGCTGGAGGCTGAGCCGAATCTGAAGGTGGAGTCGGGGGCGGGGTCGCCGGTGGTTTATGTAACTTTCAATGTTACAGACGCGCAATTGAAGGATAAGCGAGTGCGGCACGCGGTGGCTTGCGCGATGGACCGGCAGGCGATTGTGGATGCGATATGGCGTGGGCAGGCTCGACTGGCGAATACTTTGTTGCCGGTGGAGCATTGGGCGGCGGCTACGAATGATCAGCTGGCGCAGTATCCGCATGATGTGACGCGGGCACAGCGGCTGCTGCAGGAGGCGGGCTTCCCTGCTGGAAAAGATGGCGTGCGGATGCGGTTGACGATGAAGACTAGTACGGACGAGACGACCCGGCTGATGGCGGCGGTGTTGCAGCAGCAGCTGAGGGCGGCGGGGATTCAGCTGGAGATTCGGTCGGCAGAGTTTGGGACATTCTATGCGGATGTGACGAAGGGGGCGTTTCAGATTTATGCGCTACGGTGGATTGGGAGTAATGAAGACCCGGATATCTTTCGGTATGCGTATGGGTCGGGGAGTTTTCCGCCGAAGGGTGGGAATCGGGGGCGGTACTCGAATGCTCGGGTGGATGCTTTGTTGGCGGAGGCTTCGGCTTCATCGGATCGAGCGGTGAGGAAGAAGAATTACGTTGAAGTGCAGCAGATTCTGGCGGAGGAGCTGCCGGGGATTCCGCTTTGGTATCCGAATAATGAGGTAGTGCACACACGGCGTGTGGTGAATGTGCGGCCGCGGGCGTCCGGTAACTTCGACTTCCTGCGAGAGGCGGAAGTTACCGGGGATGCTGCGCGGTAGTTGGGTGGCTATGCTTTTTTGGGTTCCCAGAGGGCGATGGTCGCCCCGGTTGGATCGCTGAGAACGCTCATGTGGCCGTGGCCCGGGACTTCGCGGACATCGACGATGACTTTTGCCCCGAGAGACTTCGCTTTAGCCGTGGCGGCTTTAATGTCGTCGACGCCGACGTACGGCAGCCACATCGAGGGCGCGCCGGGCATGGGGTGTTTCATCATGCCGCCGATGGGAGCGTCGCCGTTTTTAATGAAGGTGTAGTCCATGCCCATGCCTGGGACGTCCTCGAGCTTCCAGTCGAAGAGTTTCGCGTAGAAGGCCCTTGAGGGGCCGAGGTCGGTGGTGTTGAGTTCTGTGTAAACGAACGGGTTTGCCATGATCTCTCCTTGGTGCGAGTTTGGTGACTTTGCGGACTAACAACAGCACAAAGACTATCTTGATCGGTTTTCAGTGGGTCGGTTTTTCAGTTGATCAGTAAAAGAGACTAGGCAGTTGTGAGAGTGCGCTGCAGGCGGTTGAGGCATCCGTTCCAGCCTTCGTTGTGCTTGTCACGGTCCTCGGTGTTGACGAACTGCTCGTGGGTGATGGTGACCTTGGTGGCCTCGCCGTCGGGGGTGAAGTCGACGGTAACAAGAGTGTCGTTGGGACCGCCATCCCAGCGCCAGGTGTAAACGAGTTTGCGGGGCGGCTCGATGACGCGGTAGGTGCCGAGGACGGTGTGGACATTGCCACCTTTGTGAGTGATGGCGATGCGGTATTCGTGGCCGACGCGGAGGTCGACATTGGCCTTAGTGGTGTAGTCGTCGGTGGGTGCGAACCACTGGCCGAGCTGGTTGGCGTCGGTCCACGCCTTGAAGACGCGGTCGACCGATGCGGGATAGGTGCGGGAGATTACGAGCGACGTGGGGGATGCGACGGCGGTTTGCGACATGCTTTGTTCTCCTGTTTTTTGGGATCGGTTTGTTCGAGAAATCTGCCAAGGTTGTCGAGCTGGTGTTCCCAGAAGACGCGATAGAGGGAGAGCCAGTCGGCGGCCTGCTGCATGGGGGCGACGGTGAGGCGGCACATGCGGACACGGCCGGTTTTTTTCTGCTCGATGAGGCCGGCCTGCTCGAGTACGTGGAGGTGCTTGAGGATGGCGGGCATGGAGATGTCGTGCGGACGGGCTAGTTCGGTGACGGACGCGCGTCCGCGCTGCAGGGTGGTGAGGATGGTTCGACGCGTGGGGTCGCTGAGGGCGGAGAAGGTGGCGTCGAGGCTGGCTGAATACTTAACCATACGGTTATGTATTATTCGCTAGTTGCGTTGGGTGTCAAGCGAAGGTGCAAAATATTTCTGATGGATTGATTCTGTAGGATTTACTTGAGATGCTTGTGCACCGGTTCCGTACTGCGGTCGGAGTTCAGGACAGAGCTCCTGGTTAATGGCTTAAGCGTGGTGATCCATAGCTCGGAGTTCGGAAACATCTGGGCAGACTTTCGGATCTAAGTTTGCAAAGAGCACTTCTATCGTGCAAGGATTTTGAAACATCCAGAAATTGACATAAGTGGTCGATCCGAATGCGGCAATATGGCTTAGAAAATGAAATGTTTTCATAAACGAATCATCGTCATTTTCATCCTGCTGTGTGCGCCGCTGAGTGCCCTTAGCCAACAAGCGCCGGCGGCGCCGGACCGCCCTTGGGAGTTGTCGTCCAAGATGCAGCCGGGTGTTCCGCCGCGACATTCTCCCGCGTTTGTTCCCGATCCATTGAAGATTTATACGCTGCCTGAGCTGGTAGACGTCGCAGAACAGAACAACCCGGAAACGCGCGGGGCTTGGGAAAACGCCAAGGCGCGCGCTGCCGAACTGGGAATCTCCAAAGCGACTCTCTATCCCACTCTGGCTGCCGTGGCGCTCGCGGATACTAACCGTAGCCAACTCTTTTTCTCTCCGCAATTCTATCGCCAAACCAGCGGGACATTTTCTCCGGTTCTGGTCCTCAATTACGTTATCTTCGATTTCGGCAGGCGATTGCAGGAGGTAGCGATCAGTCGAAGCAATCTGCTGGCTGCCGACTTTCTCTTCAACGACACTCACCGCAAAATTATCTTTCAGGTGATGGCAGCTTATTACCGGGTACTCAACAGCAAAGGCCAGGAGAACGCACAGGAAGCCAACTTGAAAAATGCGCAGACGGTCGAGGACGCCGCCGAAGCGCGGCTTCATGAGGGTCTGGCGACCTTGCCGGATGTGCTCGAAGCCCGCAGCGCCACTGCGCAGGCCGACTATGATCTGCAGGCAGCGATCGGGGCAACTGAGATTGCTCACGGGGACCTGGCAACCGCTCTCGGCATTTCGCCTACCAGCAAGTTCCAGGTCGAGAGCATTCAGAATCTGACCATCCCGCAAGACCTCACCGATACGGTTGAGGCGTCGATCGACCGGGCGTTGGCGCAGCGTCCCGACCTTATGCAGCAGGTGGAACAACTTCGCGCCGCAGGAGCCGAGATCAAGGCCGCAAAGACGGCCTACCTGCCCACGCTAAGCTTCGATGGCAACGGCGGCCTCGCCCGCATTTACGCACAACAGAATTTTGGGCCAGGACTTTACTCTCCGACCCAGGAGACGTGGGATGCAAGACTCAGTCTGACCTGGAACTTGTTTGACGGGCTCGCGCGCGAGAATCGGCTGGCCAAGGCGAAGGCGGATCAGAAGCAGGCAACGGCGGAGGTCGATGCCGTTCGTGATCAAGTGGAAAATCAGGTCTGGTCAGCCTACTCCACCGCGCGGACGGCGCTCCGCCAGCAGAAGGCCGCCGCCGCGTTGTTAGCCGCTGCGAGCGAGTCCTATGATGCGGCCTTGCAGTCGTATAACTATGGCGTTCGCAGCCAGATCGATGTGGTTTCTGCACAGCGTGCCCTAGCGGCGGCGCGCACCGCCGACGTGAGCGCGCGCACCCAACTGTTGACCGGAATTGCTTCCTTAGCCTTCCAGACGGGAGACCTGCTTCATCATGCAAAAGGGCCTTAGAGTGGCTGGAAAGTTGAGTTCACCCATTCGTCGATGCACAGTCCGGATAGCTCTGGCCGCGGGTTGTTTTGCCGCGACACTGCCAATCGCCGGATGCTCTCGCGCGCCCTCTTTTAATCTCCTTGGCTCGTTTTTTCCCGCGTGGATATTGTGCGGAGTCATCGGAATTCTGCTCGCTGTTGCTGTCCGGTTGTTTTTTGTTCGCATCAAACTGGAGCCGCAACTGAAGCCGTTGATCCTGGTGTATCCCTGTCTGGCTGCGTTTTTTACATTTACCCTCTGGCTGTTGTTCTTCAGCTGATTCGGAAAGGAGAAGCGATGCCCGAAAACGATCCAAGTCCCCCATACAAACGCCTAGGCCAAATCGTGAGCATTGCGATCGTCGCTGCTGCGGTGATTAGCGGGTTGTTGTTGATCGCGGAGACTAATCGATACCCACGGACCGACGACGCTGAGGTATTCGCGAACTACATCGGCATTGCTCCCCAGGTCGATGGCCCGATCACGCGGCTTGCGATGCAGGACAACGCCTTCATCAAACAAGGTGAATTGCTCTTTGAGATCGATCCACGGCCTTACGAATATGCCCTGCAGAAAGCCACCTCCGATTTGAACACGCTCGAGGGGCAGATCGTCGACCAGCGCAGGACGATCGCTTCGCAGAGGAGCGCTGTTGGAGCCGCGCAGGCTAACACTGACAGTGCAGCCGCGAATGTCGACCGCGCTGCCGCTGCGGTGAACGAAGCCAAAGCAAATGTTGCTAACGCCAAGGCAGCGCTCGACAGCGCCAGCGCCGACTTGCTCTACACGACCAACAACTATCACCGTATCGAGCCGCTGCTGGCCAAGCAATTCGTCACGGTAGATCAGGTGGACCTTGCGAGAACCGCAGTCACCTCGAAGGAACAGGCGGTAAGTCAGCGACGCGCGCAGGTACTCCTCGCGGAAGCTCAGGTGCAATCTGCCCAGGCGCAATATGAACAGGCCAAGGCGGTGGTTGAGCAAAGCCATGCGCAACTT
>DATMPD010000175.1:0-3038 GCA_035567955.1 Edaphobacter sp. | reverse complement strand
ATGACCTTCCTGATCCAGGACATCGGCAAGAACTTCTCCCACATGATCACCATCGAGGACTACACCCAGTTCTTCCTCTCGGTCATCCTCGGCCTCGGTATCTGTTTTGAGCTGCCGATCCTCATGTTCTTCCTCGCTCTCTTCGGCATCGCGGACGGCAAGTTTTTCCTCAGGCAGTGGCGCTACGCCGTCCTCATCATCTTCCTGGTCTCGGCGATCATCTGCCCCCTGCAGGATCCATTCAGCATGTGTCTCTTCGCCAGTCCGATGCTGCTTCTCTATATCGTCGGCGTCGGCTTTGCCTTCTTTGTCCACCCCGACCGGCGCAAAGCCAGAGAGGCGAAGATGTCCGCATGACCCTCCTCCACCTTTTTCAAGTTTTTCGCGCGACTAAAACTTGTCATCCTGAGCGGAGTCGTTCGCGCAGTCTGCGAACGACGCAATCGAAGGACCTGCGGTTGCTCTTGCTGTTGCTTGTTCTCTTACTATCAGCCACAAATTCCCCGGCGCAAAAAGCCGCGTCTCCCACCCACTTCAACGGCCAGACCGCCTACACTCTCACGGCGCAGCTCTTGCAGGTCGCACCCAAACGCTTCAACGGCTCTCCAGGCCATCTCAAGGCTGAAGAATTCATCAAGCAGCACTTCGCCGCCGAAGCCGCCAAGGGCAATCTAGAAACCGATACCTTCACCGCCAGCACCCCTGCCGGCTTGCAGACGATGCGCAACTACATCGTCAAATACCCCGGCAAAAAAGACGGCATCATCGTCCTCGCCAGCCACTACGAAACTAACTACCCGCTGCGCGACATCGAGTTCTACGGGGCCAACGACGGAGCCGCCACCACCGCGCTCCTCATCGAGATCGGAAACGTCCTCCGCGCACACCCGCCGGAGGGCTACTCCGTCTGGCTGGTCTTCGACGACGGCGAAGAGGCCGTAAAATGCCTCCAATGCTGGTCTAACTCCGATTCCCTCTACGGCACACGCCACCTCGCCGCCAAGTGGGCGAACGACGGCACCCTCACCAAGATCAAAGCCCTCCTCGTCGCCGACATGATCGCCGACAAAGACCTCAACATTGACTACGTGGATAACTCCACGCCATGGCTGCTCGACCTGCTAAAAGTAGCCGCAAAAAACACCGGCCACTCGGCTTATATCTTCAAATACAAAGAGGCCGAAGAGGACGACCATCTCCCCTTCGCCCAGCGTGGCGTCCCGGTGCTCGACGTGATCGACGCCCACTACGGCCCCGTGACGCAGTCTACGCCTGACGGCTATCATCACACCGCCGAAGACACCCTCGACAAGATCAGCGCCAAATCCCTCCAGGTCTCCGGTGACCTTTTCCTCGAGATGATCCGCCTAATCAACCAGCGCCCCTGAAGCCGATACCAGGCATCAAGAGCGCTTGCCCCAGGTCTAATTCGGCCCAGTTCCTACATCATTTACTTGGCGCAAGGCTTGCCATGATCCGGATGCGCCCCTTTGGCCTTCGCATCCGCCTCGGACATATATGACCCGGCCTTGGTCTTGCCGTAGTAAGTCGTTCCATAGCAGTGGTAGACCTTGCTATCGGTGTTAACCCATACCATGCCTGGACCGCCACCCGCTGCCTGAGGCATCGCCGCAGCTTTCTCCGAAGGAGACTGTTTGGGGGGCGGGGCCGCCGCAGGAGCCGGACTTGGAGTCGCCACCTTCGCAGAGGCAGCGGTTGGCGCTGCCACAGGACCTGGTGAAGGTACCGCGACTGTCGCCGGGCCCTTCGCCGCTGCCGGAGCCTCCGCCGCGTACCACTCCTTCACACCCTGGTGTCCGCGGCACGCCCCCTGTTTGCTGGCCGCAGTCGTATAAGTTCCATCCTTGCACTGTCCCGTAGATCCCGCGGGCGCCTGAGCTACCGCAACCTGCGCCGCCAAAAGCCCCGTTGCAACCGCCATCCAGCGGATCGCCATCGCTATCTTCATAATTTCTCCCGGTAAAGGTTTGAACTGCATGGCCCGATTACGGCCAAATCCTACGCCATCCCGCAATTCGTGTCATTCCGGAAAATACTACCGTGAAGGAAGTCCACCCGCGTGGAATGCGGGAATTCTCGCCATTGTGACCCAAATGAGTCACAAAAGTAACGCCTTTGAGGGATAGCTGTGTAAATCCCTCTCGTCCTACTCTCATCCTTGCCGATGGAGGTAGAACAATGCAAACACCAGCGTTCCCATCCCTGCAGTCGAGAGATAAAAGCTTCACCAACCCGGGGTCTGATCGGACCTCCTCAACCGGCTTCTTCGAGGCCCATCCCGTAGGCGAGGTCGTTCGCAGTCTTTTCTTCTCCTCGATTCTCTGGATGTTGCTCGCCATCGTTCTTTACGCGGTTTATTCCATGGTCGCTGGCTCGCGCTAACCCTGGAAGCCAAAGAACGCCGGCAGCGCTGAGCCGCCTCTCAGGTACCTCCAGGCACCCCGCCGAGTCTCTCCTTGCCTTCTTTTGCCTGAACTTCGCACCCGCCGCCAAACCGTGCGTCCGACCGTCCCGCGCTGTAGCATCAAAGGTAGATGCCTGGCGCAACCCCCATCAGCCACTGGATAGGTTTTCACCTCTTCGTCCTCCTCCTTCTCGGGCTGGAACTCATCTACGCCCGCCGCCAGGGTCCTGAGAAGACCCACTCCACCGCCGTCGCCTCCACCATTCTCTGGATCGCCGCCGCTCTCGCCTTTGCCCTCTTCATCCTCCACACCCTGGGCAGCCAGAGCACGACGCAATATCTCGCCGGCTACGCCATCGAAGAGTCGCTCTCGATCGACAACCTCTTCGTCTTCCTGATCCTCTTCCGCGTCTTCAACATCGGCTCCGATCGTCAGCCCAAGGTCCTCTTCTGGGGAGTTGCCGGCGCTATAGTCATGCGCGGCGCCTTCATCGCTGCCGGTCTTGGCCTCCTCGAGCGCTTCGAGTGGATCAGCTACATCTTCGCGGCGATCCTGCTCGTTGCCGCCATTCGCCTCGTCCTGCCCTCTACCCAGAAGGCCGAGACCACGCCC
>DATMPD010000174.1:0-20128 GCA_035567955.1 Edaphobacter sp. | reverse complement strand
ATGAATTTTTCGCAGACGCAGTTTGGGCTCTGGGCGGCGTTGGCGATTCATGACACAAGTTCGGTTGTCGGTGCGAGTGCGAAGTATGGAGCGACGGCGCTGGCAGTGGGAACTACGGTGAAGCTGGCGAGGGCGTTGTGGATTGTGCCGCTGGCGATCGCGATGGCGATGTTGAAGAAGAGCCATGCGAAGGTGAACTGGCCGTGGTTCATTCTGTATTTTTGTGTTGCGGCGGTGCTGGCGAGCTATGTGCCGCACTATGTTCCTGAGTCGGCGAGTTTATTTTCCGGGCTGTACCGGTTGGGGCGTGCAGCGTTGACGGTGGTGCTGTTTCTGATTGGGACGGGCATTACGCGGAATACGCTGAAGGAGGTGGGGGCACGGCCGCTCGTTCAGGGCGTGGTGCTGTGGATCGTGGTGGCAAGCCTGTCGCTTTGGGCGATCCATGTGGGATGGATTGCGCTGTAGGCCGGAGGATTCAAAAGTGCCTCCCCAAACAAAAAGCGCACCTCAGGGCTAAAGCCCCTCCTACGCTCCAGATCTTTCGTGGGGCTAAAGCCCCGCGCTTAATCCGAACGACCAGGGCGACGACTTTTTCAGCATCGTCCTGAGGCTAACGCCGGGAGTGCGATTCTTCTTCTGATGGGGCGGGCGCCAACGGATTAGGGGCGTCAGGATGTCTGGTGAAGTCGATCCAGCGTTTTGAGGGGTCGACAGGGCGATGCTTTCGTCGTGGTTTGATGCTGGAAGAAAGCGAGAGGCTGGCGACGGTGAAGCTGACAAGTTGACGTTGACTGCAGCGGAGGCACCGGACCGGATAGCGCATGAGAAAGATCTGGGAGAAGTCGTCGCTGCGCAGGGTGGATCGCCGGAATGCCTGGCCGGAACAGAACTGGCATTGGATCGGAACACCGTTAAGCGGGTCCAGCCCGAGGTACGGGGTATGGCTGTGCGAAGAGTGAGGGTGTTCTTTTCTTCTGCGAGGAGAGTCGAACTCATTCTTGAATTTCATCTTCAGCGGTTGTTGTTTTCCGGGAGAGGTGGAAGGTCGAAGAGCTTCTCTGGTGTACGGCGTGAATTGGTGGAGTTACGCGGTGTGCGGATGGAGTGAACTGCCGCACGGGTGGCGGGTTTGGAGAGAAGGGTGTGGAGATCGCGAAGGTCCTTCTGGAGTTTGCGAAGCTGGCGGGTATCAACGCCTGGGGGGCCGTTGTCGATGGCGAGGGCAAGCTGGGGTTCCTTCTGTTTCAACTCTGCTTTAAAGACCTGCCGAGCGCCGGGAATGGTGTAGCCCTCGTCATAGAGAAGGCTCTTGATGCGCAGAGCCATTTCCACATCGCGACGGCGGTACAGACGCTGCCCGGTGCCGCCTTTATGAGGTTTGAGTTGCGGAAATTCGCTCTCCCAGAAACGCAGGACGTAGGCGGGAATATCGCAGAGCCTGGCGACTTCGCCGATGCGGAAGTAGAGCTTGTCCGGGATGTCGGACCCGGAGGGTGGGGTAGTTTTGCGGATTGGCTGATGCTGTGCCATGCCAGAAACTCCGATACTACTGCGCCGGCAGCGGTGGCCTACGGTCCGGCTTGAGTAAGTATAGGCCACGGAAACGGCATGGATCGCAATTTTCTTGCGGTAGAGTGGCTATGGCGGTGGCCGGTTTCGCCGCGGGGAGCGGTAGAGATTCCGGGCGGAAGGTGGAACCCTCCTGGAGGTCTTTTGTGGCCGGGATGCGGTGTAGGACACAGTAACTGGTGATGAAATGGAACTTGAAGGGCGAAAGCGGCGTATTGTTTTTCGTGAAGACAGGGAGGCGAAGATGCGGAATAAGACTGTAGTCGTGGCGATGATGATTCCTGCGATGGCGCTGATGAGCGGCTGCCGGATTGAGTCAGACAAGAAAAATGGCAACGATAACGTGAAGATTGCCACTCCTTTCGGCGGTATGACGGTGAAGACAAATGACGCGGCGGTGGTCGACGGGCTGGGGCTGCCGGTGTACCCGGGAGCGCAGCTGGTGAAGAAGGACAAGAACAACGGGGCGGCGGATGTGAATATGAGTTTTGGCAGCTTTCAACTGCGGGTGAAGGCGGCCAGCTATCGCACGCAGGACAGTCCGGACCAGGTGACGGCGTTTTATCGCAAGGCGCTGGGCCGGTACGGCGACGTGATTCAATGCCAGAACAACAAGGCCGTGGGTACTCCGACGAGCACGGCGGAAGGGCTGACCTGCGATAACGAGAAGCAGAATCATGTCTACGTCAATGACGACGAGTCGGGCAAGATGGAGTTGAAGGCGGGTTCGAAGCAGCATCAGCATATTGCCGCGATCGATCCGGACGGGAATGGGACGAAGTTCGGGCTGGTTGCGCTAGATCTGCCGGGTCGCCTTTCGTTTAGCGACAAAGACGACAAACAGACGCAGTGAGGGCCTGGGTCGGTTGCGGCGGCGCGGGGCGAACTTGCCGCACCTTGTGTGGTGGGATAGCTTCATAAGGTATGCAAGAGTACTGTCATCGTTGCGGCGGCGAGCTCCCTGCTAGGGATGGCCTGTCGCCGTTTTGCCCTCACTGTGGTTCGCCACAGATTTATTTGCAGGACTATGAGCAGCAGAGCGGAGGGGCTGAGGCCGATACGACCGGCGCGAATCCACCGCCGAGGCCACAGCAGGTGGAGTGGAAGACGGCCATTCGGTGTGCGGCGCTGGTGGCGGGAGTTGCTGTCGGGTTGGGTGTGGTGTCTCAGCGGGTCCAGGCGATTTCGCTTCTTAGCCTGCTCTGGACGATCAGCGGATCGATGATTGCGCTGGCGCTGTATCAGCGTCGGCGTCCACTGGCGTGGATGGATGCGGGGGTGGGGGCGCGGATTGGCCTGGTTGTCGGGTTGGCGCTGGTGGCTTGCCTGGGGATTGCGTGGGCAGTCGGTGGATTGGTGGCGCGGTACGGGCTGCATAGTCTGGCCGGGTTCGACGCGGAGCTGACGCGAACGATTCACGATGCGTTCGAGAAGGCGGCAGCTATGGCGCCGCAACCGCCGGAGACCCAGAAGGTCTGGTTCTCGCCTGAGTTTCGGGCAGGCATGATGCTGTTTGGGTTTGGTATGGTGTCGACGTTTTTGCTGATACTGTCTACCGTGGGCGGGGCGGTGGGTGGATTCGTGCGGATGCGACGCAAGGTGTCGGTGTAAGGCTGGCTGCAGCGGGAGGTTCGACTTCCCGGAGGTTCGACGCGGCCTTTTCGCTGATCCTGCGCCATCGCAGAGAGTTCAACTGACCGCAGTTGGCGAAGTTGCATCTAACGTAGCTGCGACAGGATCTTCCCTCATCTCATGTGGGTTAGTCGGCTCCTGCCATTTTGCAAAGCCCAGGTGCAGACTTCCGTGATGACCTCTCCAGCACCGACAATATCCGATCCTGTCTCTGGACCATGGACGGGACGCCGAAAGGCGCGGTTGGGGTGGGTGGTTGGCGGGCTCGTGTTGATGGTGCTTTGTTTCGCTGGCGGCCGCTACATCAATGCCCATTGGCCGTACAGGTACCGCAACGTTGAGCCGCTGCTCCAGAAGGTCTTCGCCAGTCAGATCAAGATCGACCATTATCACCGCACCTACTTTCCGCGGCCAGGATTTGTTGCCACGGGACTCACTCTTCGTCGCTACTCCGCGCCCGACCTTCCACCAATCGGCTCGGCGGAGAGCCTGGTGGTTGAGGGCAGTTGGGCCGATTTGCTTCTTCTGCGCAACCGCGTCAGTCTGGTGGATGTTGAGAGGCTTCACGTGGTGATTCCTCCGGTAGGCAGCCACGCGAATCATGAGGACTTCCCGCCTGGCAGCAGCGCGGATTTCAGCGGGCCGGCCACGGTCGTCGAACAGTTGAACATTCATAACGCCACGCTCGACATTATGCGGGTGAATGGCAGCCGCTACTCCTTTCCGATCCAACAACTTGTTATCCGCAATCTTCGGAAGGGCCAAGCGATCTCTTATTTCGTAGACATGCAAAACGCCTGGCCCAGGGGCCACATTCTGGCGAATGGCAGCTTCGGTCCGCTTCTCCCTTCCAATCTGGGGGCGACGCCGGTTTCCGGCAGTTTCACCTTCGCCTCTGTGAGACTGGAGGATATTCACGGGCTCAGCGGAGGACTCTCTTCTGCGGGCCGGTTCCATGGCGCACTGGCGGCAATCGAAGCCGACACGACATGCAAGACGCCGGACTTTGCGGTAGGCAAGGGCAAACCGACGCAGCTGGCCGCATCGACACACGTCACCATCAATGGACTGAACGCCAACATGATTCTTCACACGGTCGATGTGCATACGGGTGCGACCGCTGTTCATGCCGAGGGCGATATTGTCGGTTCGCCCAAGGTGACGAATCTGGATATAAGTGTCGCCAATGGCCGCGCACAAGATCTTCTGCGGCCGTTTTTCAAAGGCCAAGTCCCCATCACAGGTGCGGTGTGGCTGCACAGCCATGCCCGTCTCACACCTGCCGGAGAGGGATTGACGTTTCTCAACCGTCTCGAGATGGATGGAGTCTTCGACATACCCTCCGAACGCCTTACCAACAGGGGCACTGAGCAAAAATTGTCGGACTTCAGCCTGCGAGCACAGGGCGCGAAGACAACGAAACAACCTGTTCCGGGGGATTCAGTTGCAGACGGAACCGCGGAAGTTGTTTCTTCCCTGAATGGCCGAGCGAGGATACGCGACGGCATTATTTCGACGCAATATCTGTACTTCGAGGTGCCGGGAGCGGACGTTGATGTTAACGGAACCTTCAACCTTCGCGATGGCAGGGTCCATATGCTTGGCGATGTTTCTATGCAGTCGGACATATCCCATGCTGCTACGGGTGTGAAGTCGATATTGCTGAAGCCGCTTATTCCGTTTTTCAAAAAGCGCAATGCCGGTGCGAAGATTCCGATCGCTATTACCGGCTCTCCCAATCAGTACAAAGTCACCGAAGACATTCTTCATAACAAGTAGCGCGAGGCACGGGCGATCGGCTTGACAAGTTGAGAGTAGATTGCTACATAGGGGTGGAGGTGTGTATGCTTCAACTCCGCAACGTGCATAAACGCTACTCCGGTATTCCCGCCGTGGAGGACGTGAGCTTCGCTGCGAGAGCGGGTGAGATAACCGGCTATCTCGGCGCAAATGGCTCCGGCAAATCGACAACGATGAAGATGGTCGCAGGCTTGATCGAGCCGAGTTCGGGGGAGATCTTGTTTGATGGGCGGGCTGTGTGCGGGGATTGGATGGCGTTTCGGCAGCGCATCGGCTATGTGCCCGAAGAGCCACACCTGTATACGCACCTGAGCGGCATGGAGTATCTGGTGATGGTCGCCCAGTTGCGAGATATGGATCGGAGATCGGCGGCGGAACGCATTCACGGCCTGCTCCGGTTGTTCGGGCTTCATGGTGATCGTGACGTTTCAATCTCGTCCTACTCGAAGGGTATGCGCCAGAAGGTGTTGCTGTCGGCGGCCCTGATGCATAACCCGGATTTGATTCTGCTGGACGAACCGTTCTCCGGGCTCGATGTGGGTTCGTCGCTGATATTGCGCAGTTTGATCAAGGAGTTGGCGGCGCGGGGCAAGGTTGTGCTGTTCAGCTCGCATGAGCTTGAAACGGTGGAGCGCCTCTGTTCTCACATTGTGATTTTGCACCGCGGCAAGATCGTTGCCGATGACTCGATTGAGCGGTTGAGGGTGCTGATGGCTGTGCCGACTCTTGAGGAGATTTTCTCTCAACTTGCGGTCGAACAGGACTCGGATTCAATTTCACGAGAGATTGCGGACCTGATCGATGCGTAAAGGCCTGGTGTTGAGGAGATTGCAGTTTCGCGTGCTCTACCATGTGTTCCTGCTTCGTGTGTTCGACCTGGAACTGATGTCGGCGAACGGTGATCCGACCCGGTTGCTTGGCCAGTTTGCGGTTATGTTCTCCAGCGTCAGTTTCCTGTTTTCTCTGCCTGGGCTTTTGTATTTGACGGGACGCGGTCGCCTGGCAGCGGATTATGGATGGACGGCGGAACATTTTTTCATCGCGACAACCCTGACTGCTGTCGGCATGATCACTGTGCTGAACTGGGATTCCGTGTTTCCCGATCGACGCGACGTTCTGGTGCTGGGGCCGTTGCCGGTACGGGCAAGTACGTTGTTTCTGGCAAAGATTTCCGCCCTGTTCGCGGCGTCGGGCCTGGTGGTCGTCGGGCTGAATATCTTTTCTGGTCTTGTCTGGCCGCTGTTATTCTCCTCCGGCAGGGAAGGCGCTTTGGATCTGATGAGAGCGTGGCCGGCCTACTGGATTACTGTGTTTGCAGCCGCAGGATTTGTCGTTTGTACTGTTCTGGCGGTGCAGGGAATAGCCGCTAATCTGCTGCCGCGCCAGTATTTTCTGCGTCTGTCCGCATTTCTGCAGGCAGGAGTTTTTTGCGCGTTGCTTAGTCTGTATATTCTCGAACCTCACCTGGAATCGCCTGGAGCTCTGACCGCGCCGGGGAACCAGCGTTTGCTCGCATGGCTGCCGTCGTACTGGTTTTTAGGCATGTTTCAACAGCTCAACGGATCGATGCATCCTGCATTCGAACCGCTTGCACGACGAGCGTGGATCGCGCTGGGGACGTCCGTCCTCGGCGCAGCAGCAGCGCTGCTGCTTTCGTATTTTCGGATGATGCCAAAGATTGTCGAGCAACCAGAGATTCTGCCGGGCGCCTGGAACAACTCATGGCTGCCGAACTTCGGCAATTCGCTCAGAGATGCCATCACATTCTTCAGTCTTCGGACCCTGCTTCGAAGCCGTCAGCATCGCATGATTCTCAGCTTCTTCTCGGGCATCGGGCTTGCGATCGTTGTGGGCTATGTGACGATCTTTGGCGGACTGGGCTCTGTGAGGACAGGAATAAGCATCGCTCTTTTGATCGCAAGCATCCTGATGTTGGTCTTCGTCATTCTGGGGATACGGGTCGTGGCGGCTATTCCAATCTCGCTTTCTGCAAACTGGATCATCCGAGTGACGCAGGTGCGACCATCCGGCGCGTATCGGGAAGCAGTCCGGTTCTCCTGGATTGCGTTAGGAGTGGCGCCGATTTGGCTCCTTGTTGCAGGGCTGTTACTGACGACCTCTCCGTCGTGGCAGGTTTTTGGGCATCTGGTTGTTCTGTTTGTGCTGGGAACGCTCCTGGTAGAACTCTGCCTGCTTTCGTTTCCTAAAATTCCGTTCACCTGTTCTTACCTGCCGGGGAAAGCAAATATTCACATCGCATTTTGGAGCGGGCTGGTGTTGTTATTTCAGTTGGTCAGCACAGGCGCGAGGTTTGAGAGTCGCGTGTTGAATCGTCCCTTGAACTACGGCCTTATGATTCTTCTCTTAGCCATAAGCCTGGCTGGTTTGCGCAGCCTCACGTCGGCTCGTGCGCGTCGGGGCGCGGAGGTCGTGTTCGAAGAGGAGTACCCGGTCGATCTTGTCTCTTTGAACCTGAGTTGAGGAGATGGAAGCACGGGTTGCAGAAAGAAGCTTCGGTTATGATGGTTTTCTCCTCGATAGCGCCGTCCTGATATCATCAAGCGCAATTGTTATGAGTGAAACTACGGAAGCACGGAAGCCTAAGTTACGGGAAAAGGGCCGGCTGATGTCGGCCTCGGAGATCGAGCGCACGCTGGTTCGGCTGGCGCATGAGATCGTGGAAAAGCACGATGGCAGCAAGAACGTCGGGCTGGTCGGAATCAAGCGCAGAGGCGTGCCGCTGGCGCAGCGGCTCGCGGTGCTGATTGAGAAGATTGAGAAACACCCAGTGGATACGGGTGTGCTGGATATCAGTTTTTATCGCGACGACCTTACGACGGATGGGCCTCGGCCGAAGGTGACGCCGGGTACGCTGGGGTTCGATGTGAATGGGCGGGACGTCATCCTGATGGATGATGTGCTGTATACGGGGCGGACGATTCGTGCAGCGCTGGATGCTCTGTTCGACCATGGGCGGCCGAAGAGCGTTCGGTTGCTGGTGCTGATCGATCGCGGGCATCGCGAGTTGCCGATTGAGGCGACGTATGTGGGGCGGACGATTCCTACCTCGAAGCGCGAGATTATCGAGGTGAAGCTGAACGAGGTGGATGGGCAGGAGCAGGTGCTGCTGGTTGAGCTGGTGGACTGAGTTGGCCCTGATCGAACGAGCTGCGATGAAGACTTCGGGGTATGCTGCGGGTTCGTTGTTGACGGTGGCGGATCTGCCGGTGGCGGAGATTGCGGCGATCCTGGCGGCGACGGACCGGATTGAGCGGATGAGCGACGCGGACCGGGCGCGGATGCTGGCGGGGCGGCGGATTGCGCTGTTGTTTTATGAGTCGAGCACGCGGACGAGGACTTCTTTTGAGCTGGCGGCGAAGTCGCTGGGTGCAATTACTACTTTGGTGAGCGACAAGTCTTCTTCGATTGAGAAGGGCGAGAGCCTGAAAGATACGGGGCTGACGCTGCGGGCGCTGGGGGCGGAGTGCATCATTCTGCGGCATGCGAACTCGGGTGCGCCGTATCTGCTGGCGAAGGCGACGGGACTGCCAGTATTGAATGCGGGGGATGGGATGCATGAGCATCCTTCGCAGGCGCTGCTGGATCTGCGGACGATATTGGCCCGTGTGCCAGGTCTGGACGCGCGGCGCGTTGATGCGAAGACATTGCGTGGTGTGACGGTGGTGATCACTGGGGATATTCTGCATAGCCGCGTGGCGCGGTCTGATGCGATGCTGCTGCCGAAGCTGGGGGCGAGAGTGCTGCTGTGCGGACCGAAGGAGTTGCTGCCGGAGGATGCGTTGGGGCTGGGATCCGCCGGCAACACCGGGAGCGTGGAGATTGAAAGGGATTTCGATAAAGCGTTGAAGCAGGCGCAGGTTGTGATGATGCTGCGGATTCAGCGGGAGCGGCTGGCGGGGCTGGAGCTGGATCTTGGGGATTATGTTGCGCGGTATCAGTTGAATGAGGAGCGGTTGATGGCCGGCGCGCCGAGTGCGCTGGCGATGCGGCTCGTAATGCATCCGGGGCCCATGATTCGGGGACTGGAGATTGCGGGGGAGGTGGCGGATGGGCCGAACTCGGCGATTGAAGACCAGGTGCGGCATGGGTTGGCGGTGAGGAAAGCGCTGCTGGTGCGGGCGCTGGGTGTGGGTGGATTCGAGAGTGTAACGGTATGAGTGACGTATTGATTTTGAATGGGCGGCTAGTGGATCCGGCGAGTGGGGTAGACGCGGAACGGGATTTGCTGCTGCGCGATGGGCGGGTGGCGGCTGTAGAGATGCCTGGGGCGTTGAAGGGCGTCAAGGTGAGGGAGACGATTGATGCGGCGGGGTTGGTGGTGGCGCCGGGGCTGGTGGATGTTCATGTGCATCTGCGGGAGCCTGGGCAGACATATAAGGAGACGATTGCTACAGGGACGGCTGCGGCGGCCGCGGGTGGATTTACGAGTGTGGTGGCGATGCCGAATACCGTGCCGGTGAACGATTCGGTCGCGGGGCTGGAGTGGATGCTCGATGCAGCGCGCGGAGCTTGCGTGAAGTTGTTTGCGATGCCGGCGGCGACATTTGGCAGCCTGGGCGAGGAGATTACCGACTTTCATGAACTGCAGGAGGCCGGGGCTGTCGGGTTTACGGATGATGGAAAGCCGGTGCTTCAGGAGCGGGTGATGCGTCGGGCGCTGGTGGCCGCGGCGGGTATTGGGGTGCCGGTATCGCAGCATGCGGAGGACACGCGGCTGACGGGCGGCTGCAGCATGAATGCGGGGCCGGTGGCGTTTCGGCTTGGGCTGCGCGGGATGACAGTGGAGGCGGAGGCGCGGATTGTGGAGCGGGATATTCGGCTGCTGCGCGATATCGAACGGCAGGATGGACTGCGGCCGCATCTGCATGTGCAGCATGTGTCGACGGCGAAGGCCATGTCTTTGATTCGAGCAGCCAAGGCCGAAGGGCTGCATGTGACGTGCGAGGTGGCGCCGCATCACTTCACGCTGACGGATGAGGCGATTGGGGATTATGACACGAATGCGAAGATGAATCCTCCGCTGCGCAACGATTCGGACAGGCTGGCGATGATTGCTGGTTTGATGGATGGGACGGTGGACTGTATCGCGACTGACCACGCTCCGCATGCGTTGTTTGAGAAGGAGCAGGAGTTTGAACGGGCGCCGAATGGAATTACCGGGTTGGAGACGGCGCTGGGTTTGACTCTGCGCGTGTTGCACAAGGGTCAGGGGATGAAGATTTCACGCGTGATTGGGTTGATGAGTGCGCAGCCAGCGGGGATTGTTTCATTGGAGGGGCGCGGGATGCTGAAGATGGGGAGTTTTGCGGATGTGGTGGTGTTCGATCCGGCGGCGGAGTGGAATTTTGAAGCGAAACGGTCGCGGTCGAAGTCTAAGAATACTCCGTTTGATGGTGCGTCCATGCTTGGCAGGGTGGCTTATACGTTGAGCGAAGGGCGCGTCGTCTTCAGAGGCCAGGTGGACGGCCTCCCTGGACAGCAACAACCGCGTTCCGCGACTTTCCATTGACCTCGGATGAAGCTCAATAAAGAGAAATGCCCTCGCGCGTGCGAAGGCATTTTCTCATCGCTTCCTGTCTCAAGTACGTCTTGTCACAGCCTCTTTCCAGGCGGCTCGAAGACGGGGACCAAGGATTAAGCAGCAAGCTTTCTGCGAACGGCTCCTGCCGCTGCGATTATTCCTGTGCCGAACAGAAGGAGAGAGTTCGGCTCTGGAGTTGCAGTAGTTGTCAATCCATCCAGAAGGACGCTGCTGCCCTCACGATCGGCTGTTATGGTGACGAAGTGGTCTCCTGCCGGCAATGTGAAGAAACCCGTTGAAAACGGGTCACTGCCCGGGGTGTGAAAGTCCTGACAGCTGCCCCCTAGCGTGCCAAGCGAGCTCGAGAAGCAGACCTTGAATCCTTCAGTGTTTTGAGTGCTGCCGATTGAAAGAGAAAATGGGTTTGTAATGCTTGAAAGATCCAACTCGATGAAAGTCGAATTGCTAATCTCATTGTCAAACTGACGCGCGATGCCTACTCCGTTCTCTGACCCTCCACCATTTTTGCCGAATAAATCAGCACTTCCACCAAAAGCGTATGCCGTCACGCTGATTGCGCCCGAGGTATAGGTGTGTGAATGTCCGAGGTCGGTGTTGTTACCTGTAAAGTTAATGGTGTCACAGAACGCAGTGCCAGCGCACGCGACTGCAAAGGCGACTGCTATTGCAAATCTGAATTTCACGATGAATCCTCCAAGGTAGAATGATCTGCTTGTGAAACAGTAGAGATTGGTGATGCATTCCTCAGGTTGCAGTTTGTCTGCCAAACTTCAACTCGAAATTGCGGGCCCGGAAGGAAGGCGCAATTCTTCGCAGTAAACCATTTAGAATAAGTTAGATGGGGTTTCAGGCGCTGACCACGCCAACCAGCTTCAATCCAATCCCGTGGCGCGTTCTGCGGTCTTCCGGAAGACCTTTTCTCAAGAAAGGAAACTATTTACCACGTACATGCGCGGGGCCGGGCGGGCTGGGACTGTTACTCCGGAGTGGGCTTAGCGACAGGATGCATGTTGATGTCCTGAGTATCGCCGACCGACCGCAATCCGAGGGTTGAGTTGGCGGCAGAAGCAATCCCGGACGACAGCAAAGGATAGACAGCCGCTGCAGCAAAATGAATCGCAACAGCTTCGTCAGAAGCAAATACACCAGTTAGTGGGTGTGGAAGACGTACTTGTTGGCGGTGGGCCACCATTCTTTCCACCAGAAGTTGAAGCAGTCGATGAGGTCGCTGGTGAGCCACTTCTGACCGACCTTGGTCCAGGTCTGGTACTGTTTGGGATACCAGAGGGTGGAGAAGCCGGCTGAGGCGCCGGAGCCGATGACCTCCGAGAAGTTGAAGGTCGAATCTCCATCGTCCTTCCGCGAGACAAGGACGCGTGTGACGGCGTAGAAACTGCGCTTGCCGAAAGTGCCGTGGCCAAGGGTGTAGAAGCGATTGTCCTGTTTGAAGACTACGGGGCCAATGCCACCTACAAAGAAGTTTTCGCTCGCCGTGTCAGCGAGGGTGTGCCAGTAGTATTGGCCGTATCCCTTAAGGCCCTGGCCAAACTCTGGGTAGGACTTACTGTTCATGGCGAAGCCGGCCTGGATGCCGGCGATGAATAAGGCGGAGTAGTCGAAGGTGTCCTTGCCGGCGACGATGAACTTTTCCTTCGGGCTCATGGGCGGTAGTTTGACGTCGGCGGAGACGGAGCGAAAGTTGGGCACGATGCCCAGAACGCGCTTGGTCTGCTGGTTGCCGTTGGGACTGACGGCGTCGGGGTTGGTTGTCTGAACGGTTGTGGAGGCTGGGGTTGTTTCGGGAGTTTGCGGCTGAAGGAAATAGCCGGGGGCGTCGGGGAGTTCGTGGGCAGAAAACGAGGCGGTGGCGAGCGAGACGGCCGGGGGATCGAGGCTTGCCGATTCATTTGAGGAACTTGAGGAGGAGTTGCTGGAGTCTAGCAGCTGCGCGCTGAGAGTAAGCGGTGCCCCGAGGATGAAGAGAGCGGTGACCGACAGGCCAGTCCGCCTGAGCCGGTGAGTAGAACAAGGGGGCATAAAGCTTAAAGACGGATATTCTTCGGATTAGATTCAATATTGCGCGACATTTGCGATAAAAGGTAAGTTCCTAAGGAGGATCGCCGGTAACTTGTTGTCAGGTTGGAAGGATCCCCATCTTTTTTGCGACGGTGGAGAAGACTTCGAGGGCCTGATCGATTTCGGCGCGGGTGTGTTCGCTGGTCATGATGGTGCGGATGCGAGCTTTGCCTTCGGGGACGGTGGGGAAGGCGATTCCGGTGGCCATGACTCCGGCGTTGAAGAGGGCGCGGGAGAAGTCCATGGTGCGGCGGCCATCTCCGATGATGAGGGGGGTGATGGGGGTTTCGCTCTTTGGGGTGGAGTTGCCGCCTACGTCGAAGCCGGCGTCGGTGAGTTGCTGCTTGAAGTAGAGGGTGTTATCCCAGAGGCGCTGGATGCGATCGGGCTCGTTTTCGAGAATGTCGAAGGCGGCGATGCAGGTTGCGGCGACGGAGGGTGGGTGCGAGGTGGAGAAGAGAAAGGGGCGGGCGCGGTGGTAGAGGTAGTCGATGAGGTCGCGGCTGCCGCAGACGTAGCCGCCGAGGGCGCCGATGGCTTTTGAGAGAGTGCCGACCTGGATGTCGACCTTGTCGGTGACGTGGAAGTGATCGACGGAGCCGCGGCCGTTGCGGCCGAGGACTCCGGAGGCGTGGGCGTCGTCGACCATCATGATGGCGTTGTATTTTTCGGCTAGTGCGGCGAGCTTGTCGACGGGGCCGATGTCTCCGTCCATGGAGAAGACGCCGTCGGTGATGAGGAGCTTGTGGCCGGGTTGGTTCTGGACTTCCTGGAGGAGTTCTTCGGCGTGGGCGACGTCCTTGTGGCGGAAGACTTTGATCTTGGCTTTGGAGAGGCGGGCTCCGTCGATGATGCTGGCGTGGTTGAGCTCGTCGGAGAGGATGAAGTCGTCTTTGCCGAGGATGCTGGAGACGGTGCCGGCGTTGGCGGTGAAGCCGGACTGGAAGACGACGCAGGCTTCGACGCCCTTGAACGCGGCGATCTTTTCTTCGAGCTCCATGTGAATATGCATGGTGCCGGCGATGGTGCGGACGGCGCCGGAGCCTACGCCGTATTTTTTTGTGGCGGCAATGGCGGCTTCTTCGAGCCTGGGGTGATTGCAGAGGCCGAGGTAGTTGTTGGAGGCGAGGTTGATGACGCGCTTGCCGTCATAGGTGCAGACGGGGGCCTGCTGGTCGTCCAGTTCACGCAGTTTGAAGAAGGTACCGCGCTGGCGGAGGTCGTCGAGCTGGGCGGTGAGGTGGGCGAGCTGGGGGCGTTTTGCGGCTGCGGTGGTCATGGAAATCATCTTAAACCTTTGTGGGCCGAGTAGTCTTTGGAGGGAAATCAGCATCTTACGAAGAGAAGCGGTTGTACCCTGGCGGGAGCCACCCACGGGAAAAAATCGGAACGAAGAACGAGGACGGCACAGATGAAATTTCAATATTCAGGGAAAACAGCAGCAGCGATGATGTTGGCGTTCGTGATGCTGACTGGCTGTAAATCGAAGGACGACGCAGCGATTGACAAGGCTAAACAGCAGGCTGCTGCGACAGGCCAGGCCCAGCAGGTTGTTTCTACGGACAAGAATGGAAATGTGACGACTACGACAGTTCAGCCGCCTGTGCCCGGGCAGACGACGCAGGCAGTAACGACGACAGTGACTCCGGCTGCTGGAGTGGCTGCGAATACGCCGGCGACCGCGCCGGTGGCTACGGGACAACCGGTGACCGCGGGGCAGACGGATGCTTCGGGACAGCCGGTCCCTGCGCCTGCTCCTGGTGGCGCGCCGATCAGCCGGCCTGCGGATGTGAATATTGCCGCGGGAACGAATCTGACGATTCGGATTAATCAGCACATCAGCGTGAAAACCAGCCACGCGGGCGACCGATTTGATGGCGAGGTTGTCGATCCGGTGGTGGGAGATAACGATCGCGTTGTGATTCCGCGGGGTTCGCCGGTAATGGGCGTGGTGGTTGCGTCGCATCGGCGAGGACACTTTAAGGGCAGCTCGATACTAGAGCTGCGGCTCACCTATCTCACGTTGAACGGAACGCGGTATGCGCTGGATACGAGAGATTTGACGCAGACGAAGAAGGGTAAGGGCAAGAGGTCGGCGGCGTTTATTGGTGGGGGTGCTGGACTGGGGATGCTGGTTGGGGGTGTGGCCACTGGCGGAGTTGGGTTGCTGGTTGGCGGTCTGGTTGGTGCGGGTGGAGGAACGGCGCTGGGTGGGTTGACGGGGAATCGGGATATTGAGATCCCGGCGGAGTCGATCGTTCGCTTCAAGCTGGCGGATAATCTTGTCGTCCAGCCCGCCTGAGTTGTGTTTGAAGTTGCGGTGGAGAAGCCCATCCTTACGGATGGGCTTTTTGTTGGGCGTTGAAAGACCTTTTCTTTCTTCAGTTAGGATGGTTTGGGTCCAGGAGGAATGTGGATGGCGATTCGACTGCATTTTTGGGGTGCGGCACAGACGGTTACAGGCTCATCGCACCATCTGGAATGCGCGGGACAGAATGTGCTGCTGGACTGCGGGCTTTTTCAGGGGCATAGACAGCAGGCTCGTGAGCTCAATGAGCATCTTGCGTTGCCTGCGGAGCAGTTGAATGCCGTGGTGCTCTCGCATGCGCACATTGACCACAGCGGCAATCTTCCGATGCTGGTGAAGCAGGGGTATCGCGGGCCGATTTATACGACGCCTTCAACGGTGGATTTGTGCGAGAAGATGCTGAAGGACAGCGCGCATATTCAGGAGTCGGATGCTGAGTTTGTGAACAGGAGGACGCAGCGGAGGAGATCGATCGGCGTTCCGGCAAACGGCGACGCGGTGGCGCCACTCTACACGCAGGCGGATGCGGAACAGACGGTGCAGCAGTTCAAGGCGGTGACGATGCATACGCCGCAGTTGCTGGCGGGCTCGACGGCGGACGCGGGATTTACTACTACGACGTTTGACGCAGGGCACATGCTGGGGTCGACGTGCGTTCTGGTGGAGACTCGCGAGAAGGGGCAGACAACACGGCTATTGTTCTCGGGCGATGTGGGGCGGAAGGGACTGCCGATTATCAGGGACCCGGAGGCGGCGCCGGCTGCGGAGTATCTCATCATGGAGAGCACGTATGGGAATCGGCTGCATCAGCCTTTGGGGCCGGTGAAGAAGAAGCTGGCAAATCTGGTGAATCGCACGGCGCAGCGTGGTGGGCATATCGTGATGCCCGCGTTTGCCGTGGGACGGACGCAGCAGGTGGTGCTGTTGCTGCATGAGTTGATCGATGAGAAGGCGATTCCCGATATTCCGATCTTTGTGGATAGCCCGTTGGCGGTGAATGTGACCGATGTGTTTCGCAATCATGAGGAGGAGTGGGATGATGGGGCGCGCGCGTTTGCGGATTTACATGAAGACCCGTTTGGGTGGAAGCGGCTGCGGTATATCCGCACGGTAGAAGAGAGCAAGACGCTGAATGGGCTGCATATGCCGTTTATTGTGATTGCGGCTTCGGGAATGTGCGAGGCGGGGAGAGTGCTGCATCACTTGAAGAACAGCGTGGAAGATCCGAAGAACCTCGTGTTGATTACGGGGTTTCAGGCGGAGAACACGCTGGGGCGCGCGATTGTGCGGCGGCAGCCGGAGGTGAGGATCTTTGGCGAGCCGATGCGTCTGCGGGCGGAGGTGGATTCTATCGGTGAGCTGAGTGGACATGCGGACCAGAGGGAGCTTCTGGAATGGATGGCGCCAGTGGTGCCGACGCTGAAGAAGGTATTTCTGGTGCATGGCGAGCCCGACGCGCAGCAGGCGTTGAAGTTGGAGATTGAAAAGATGTACAAGCTGGAGGTTGTCTGTCCAAAACGAGATGAGCGGTACGAGGTGGGATGACGGAGAGGCTTAAACGCAGATCTTCACGGATGACGTGCATTCAAGACTGGATTACGGCACGGGATTTTTCTAGAGAAACCTGGATGTGAGGTGGAGGGCCTTGTCCGTGATGTCCTGGTCGCCGCCGCAGCCTTCGAGCCAGTGCATGTTGGGTTCGCGGCGAAACCAGGTGAGCTGGCGTTTGGCGTAGTTGCGGTGGCCTTGCTGGGCCTGGGCTACGGCCTGCTCTCGGGTGAGCTCGTTTTGCAGAACGGCGGTGGCTTCGGCGTAGCCGAGTGAGGTGAGGGGGCGGCAGTCGGCGCCGTAGCGGGCGATCAGGCGCTCGGTCTCTTCGATGAGGCCGCGGTCGAACATGGCGGCGGCGCGCTGGTTGATGCGTTCGTAGAGACGTTCGCGCGGGGGATTGAGGCCGAGACGCAGGATGCGATAGCCGGTGAGGGTGTCGCGGCCTTTCTGCCATTGCTGGGTGAGAGGTTGATCTGCGGCGAGGGAGACTTCGATGGCGCGGACTACTTTAGAGACGTCGTTGGGGTGGATGGCTGCGGCTGCGGAGGCATCGAGGCGGGCGAGGACACGATGAAGGTAGGCGGGGCCTTTGGTTTTGGCGAGTTTGCGGAGGCGTTCGCGCTGGCCTGGTTTTTGGGGTGGGGCGGGGAAGAGACCGTCTATGAGGGCGCGCAAGTAGAGGCCGGTGCCACCAGCGACGATGGGCAGGTGGCCGCGTTCAGTAATTCCTGTGAGGGCTTCGCGGGCCTGACGGCTGTAGTCACCTGCAGTGCAGGCTTCATCGGGTGAGACGATGTCGATCATGTGGTGCTGGACGAGGGCGCGCTCTTCGCGCGTGGGCTTGGCGGTACCGATCTCCATCTCGCGATAGACGGCTACGGAGTCGCAGCTTACGATCTCGCCGTTGAACTCCTCGGCGAGGCGAATGGCGAGAGAGGTTTTGCCGCTGGCGGTCGGTCCGACGAGGACGATAAGAGGATGGTCCCGCGCCGTCACCATGGCGATGGCACCTGCGTTACCACAGACGCCACCAACCGGGCGTAAAGATGGTGTGAGTGCCTGCGCGGAGGAGGCTGAAGATCAGGATCGCAAAGGCCAGGAGGAGCAGACCGCGTACCTGGCGTCGGCGTTCGGTTTGCCGGCGAGCTGCTGTTGTAGGAATGGGCTGTGGTGGCATCGGTTCGAAGAGTTGCCAGCTGTCTGTGTTCGACGTGCAGTCGCTGGATGATTTTAAGACTGAGTTACGGAAGCGGCTTGTTGGTGAAGAAGTCGACGCGGAGTTCGAGGTTCGGGCCCTTGAAGTTTGCGGGAAGGGGGGGGAACTGCCCGACGCCGGTGATGCCTCCCCAGCAGGCGCGGTCGATGGCGGTGTCCTGACTGGAGCCGTCGAGGTTCATGGCGGTGATGTGACCGTCGGAGCTGATAGTGAAGCGGATGAGGGTCTCGCCCTGTTTGTTGAGGGGCGGACGGGCTTCTTCGGGGATGAGGGGGATCCAGTTGCGCCTGATGTCTCCAAGGATTTTTCTGATGTAGGGACCGAAGTCGACACCCTGAGTATCGGAGAGGATTTCGGCTCCGGCGCCCATGTCTTGACGGCCGCCACCGGGAGCGCTCGGGGCGTAATCTCCGGAGCCGCGGTCGTGGGCTGCGTCCTGGGCGGCTTTGCGGATGGCGTCACCGGCGCTTTGATTCGGGTTGCCGAAGTTTGGACGGGTGGGCGGCGCCGGCCGGGGTGCTTCGACCAGGGCCTGCTGGGTCGGGGGTGGGGCGGGCGGCGGCGGCTGTGGAGCGGGCGGGGTGGGCGCGGCTTGCGCGGGGGCGGGCTGCGCCGGCGCTGGAGCGGGCGCTTCGGCTTTCCGCATCGCCCGCAACTGCTGGAGCGTCTTTTGATCGAGCTGCCGCGAGGGGCTCTTCTCAGGAATAGCCTTGGGCTTTGGTGTAAGCCGGGACAGATCCTTAGGCGTGTCGAGGAAGGTCAGCTGCTTATCGCGCTCCTTGAGAACGTCGACGGGGCTGATCAGGCGCGGTTGGTGGAAGAGCACGCGCGGACCGTAGAAGAGGAACCAGACGATCCCCATATAGATGATGATGGAGATGTAGATGGACTCGCGGAAGCGTGCTTTGGAGCGTTCGTCGTCGAGCGAGTCGAGCAGATGGATGAGCTCGTGCTCTTCGAGTTCGCCGTAGCGGCCGGTGCGCACCTTAATGGGTTGGGTGGGCGGAGCGGAGTTGGGCGGTGTCTCGAGGGAGGGCGTGGGCATGGGCTATGTGGTGTGACGGGTGCGGGATACGAAAGTTTCGTTTACGAACGGTCTATGAATCTCGGGTTGAACGCCCCGGATGCATAGACCCTTCTATTTTCTCATTTTTGAGGCTTCTTAGGGCGCAGAAGCGAAAGAACGGAAGTTTCTGAAAACGTGGGCGAAACCCTTAGACTGAGAGGCGTGACTCCGACTATTTCTTCCGATGTTCGCGCCGTTGTGCTGACAATCAGCGACCGCTGCTCGCGGGGGGAACAGGTCGACCTGTCCGGGCCCGCAGTCCGTCAATTGTTGGATGCCGCAGGAGTTAATGTGGTGGCGGCCGAGATTCTGCCCGATGAGTTGGATTTGATTGCTGCGGCGTTGCGGCGTCATGCGGCCGGCGCGGGTCTGATTGTGACTACAGGGGGGACGGGGCTGGCTGCGCGGGATGTGACGCCTGAGGCCACGAGACTGGTCTGCGAACGGATGGTCGACGGATTGGCGGAGCGCATGCGTGCTGAGGGACTGCAGCATACTCCGCTGGCTGTGCTGAGCCGGGGAGTGTGCGGAACGCTTGGAGGGACGCTGATCGTGAATCTGCCGGGCAGCCCGGCCGGGGCGAAGAGTTCCTTGGCTGCGATTCTGCCTGTGTTGCCGCATGCGCTTGATCTGTTGGCTGGACGCACGGAGCATCCCGCTTCTTCCGATGAGAATCAACATGGAAGGGCGGACCGCGGGTAGAATGAGATATACCCCGTGAAGATCTCCCCTGTTGCTCTTTTTAGTAAATGGAACGCCATAATGCTTGCGGCACTGAAGCCGCTTGGCGTCTGGGGGATCGGCGCCCTGGCGGTTATCGATTCGTCGACGGTACCGGTACCCATCGACGCTTTGCTTATCGACTATGTCGCGAATGACCATAGGCGGTTTCTGCTGTATTGCTTCATGGCAGCGTTTGGCTCGGCTGTTGGAAGCCTGTTGCCCTACTATCTGGGGCGCGCGGGTGGAGAGCTGTTTCTGCTGAAGCGGATCAACCGGCAGCGCTACGAACAGATGCGGGACCGGTTTGAGAAGCAAGAGTTTCTCGCCATTATGGTTCCGGCGATGATGCCGCCGCCCACGCCGGTGAAGCTGTTCGAGTTTGCCGCAGGCGTGTTTGAGATGAAGCCCCTGTGGTTCTTCAGCGCGATCCTGGTGGGCAAATTTATACGGTTTCTAATTTGGGCGATTATTACGATTACGTATGGACCGGCGATTCTGGGAACGATTACGCGAACCATTCATGCCCATCGGCATTATGTGCTGTGGGTGAGCGGAATCGTCATGGTTGTGTTGCTGGCGTATGTGGTGCGCAAGGTGTTCGATCGCCGGCGGGGGACGAGT
>DATMPD010000173.1:0-2867 GCA_035567955.1 Edaphobacter sp. | reverse complement strand
GTCCTGGCCGAGCGGTCGAAGATTGGGGCGATGGTGGCGGCGGGAGACTTCGTCACCATGGTGGAGATTGTCCCGCCCAAGGGCATCAACTGCGCCAAGGAGATCGATGGCGCGGAGATGTTGCACCGGCTCGGAGTCGACGCGATCAATGTGCCCGATTCACCCCGCGCCAGCGCAAGGATGAGCGCGCAGAGCCTTTGCGTGCAGATCCAGCAGCACGTCGGGATCGAGACGATTCTCCACTACACCTGCCGCGACCGGAATGTGTTGAGCATACAAAGCGATCTGCTGGGTGCCTCGTCGATCGGGCTGAAAAACATTCTTTGCCTCACCGGAGACCCGCCGAAGCTGGGCAACTATCCCAATGCAACTGCGGTCTTCGACGTCGACGCGATCGGCCTGGTGAACGTTGTGCACAATCTGAACTACGGACTCGACATCGGCAAAAACTCGATCGGCGAATCGACCGGCTTCACGATCTCGGTTGCCGCGAACCCGGGCGTGCAGGACATGGACCAGGAGGTCCGCAGGTTCGCCTTCAAGGTAGAGGCTGGCGCGGAGTTTGCCATCACCCAGCCAGTCTTCGATCTGCGCGTGCTGGAGGAGTTCCTGCGGCGTATCGAAGGCTTCCGCATTCCGGTGATCGCAGGCATCTGGCCGTTGACGAGTCTGCGCAACGCGGAGTTCATGAAGAATGACCTGCGCGTCAGCATGCCGGACGACGTTATGGCCAGGATGGCGGCGGTGGCTTCTCCCGAGGCGGGGCGAGCCGAGGGCGTGAAGATCGCGCAGGAGATGCTGGCAGAGGCACGGCCGATGGTGCAGGGAGTGCAGGTGAGCGCGCCGTTCGGACGATACAGCGTGGCGGCCGATGTTCTGGGTCTGGCTGAAGTTGAGGTTGCGTAATGCCTGACTTTGAAAAACAGTTGAGGGCGCTGGAGAGCGTAGTAGAACGGCTCGAGCAAGGGGATCTTTCGCTCGAGGAGTCCGTGCAGCTCTTCGAAGAAGGAATAAAACTTTCAGACGAGTGCAAGAAAGAACTGGAAGCAGCGGAGGGGAAGATCCAACTTCTGGTCGACCGCGGAAAGAATGGGATGAAGGCGGTGGACTTCGACTTGAAAGAGGGTGCCGGGCGGGGTCAAGACGAAGGCTAGCTCTATCGGTCTCGAGTGGTGACGAAGCCGGGAACCCACAGCAGAGCGCGCTTGGCTTCGGAGTCCGGAAGATCGGCTACGGAGAGACGGGCGGCTTCGGCGTAGGCGCAGGCCGTGTCCATGGCGTAGTCGATCGAGCCGTGGCGGTGCAGAATCTCAAGAATCTGCGGATGCGAGATGCGGTCGAAGGTGCGGTCGGCCAGCACGGTGCGAATCGCTTCGCGATCGGCGCCAGTCCCGCGCTCAAGCGCATGAATGACCGCCAGCGTGGCCTTGCCTTCGCGCAGGTCGCTCGCCACCGGCTTGCCCAGGACGTCTTCAGCGGCGGTGAGATCAAGAACGTCATCGACGATCTGAAACGCGAGTCCAAGGTTGCGGCCGTACTCGCCAAGCTGCGCTTCAAGCTCTTCCGGATCGCCGAAGTCATGTGCCGGCGTGATCGCCGCGCCAAGCTGCATTGAAACCTTGAAGAGGCACGCCGTCTTGCGGAAGATGAGGTCGAAATACTCCTCTTCGTTGATCAGGTGGCCGAGTTTCTGCATCTGCAGCAGTTCACCCTCAACCATCTGCTGGGTCAGCGAGATCAGAAGTTCGAGCACGCGGAAGTTGCGTTCTTCGAGCGCCGTAGAGAAGGACTGCATGTATAGCCAGTCGCCTGCGAGCACGCACTTCGCATTGCCCCAGGTTGTGTTCGAGGACGGCCGTCCCCGGCGCGTGTCGGCCTCGTCGATGATGTCGTCGTGAACCAGCGTCGCAGTGTGCAGCATCTCTACGACCGCGCCCAGCCGGATGCGGCTCTGGCTCGTGCAGCCCAGCGCCTTGGCCGAGAGCAGCAGCAGCAGCGGACGAATCCGTTTGCCTCCGCCTGCGATCAGGTACTGCGCGATGTCGGTGATCACCTCCACGTGGGAGGTGGACTGGCCGGCGAACGCCTGCTCGATAGCGGCAAGGTCGTCTCGCAGCAGGTCGAAGACCTCGGCTGCCGTCGCAATGGAGAGGGTACTCACTCGTCGTTAAAGAGTATCAGGAGGTAGATTTGGGTTCGGAAACAGGCTCAAAAATCCAAAACAAAATTGTTGATGGCAATAACGGCAAACCGTCCCGGCCGGATTCCAGCCGCCGGCGCGACCTCAGTTGGAACGGAAGTTGGTGAACTGCAGGTCGACGCCGATGTCCTTGCCCTTCAGCAGCGCCATGATCTCCTGGAGGGTGTCGCGGTCCTTGCTGACCACCCGGACGGTGTCGCCCTGGATGCTTGCCTGTGCCTTCTTCTTCGAGTCCTTGATGGCGGCGACGATAATCTTGGCCTTCTCCGACGGGATTCCCTGGACGAGCTTAATCTTCTGGCGAACGCTGGAGTTAGCCGCCGGCTCAATCTTCTCGTACTCGAGGTTTTTCAGCGAGACGCCGCGTTTAACCAGCTTCTGCGAGAGGATCTCGATGACCGCCTTCAGCTTGTACTCGTCCTGCGACGCGAGCTGGATTGCATCATTACCTTCGAGCTCGATCTTGGACTTCGAGTCCTTTAAGTCAAAGCGTGCGTGAACCTCTTTGCTG
Organism: Edaphobacter sp.; assembly: GCA_035567955.1. GTDB lineage: Bacteria > Acidobacteriota > Terriglobia > Terriglobales > Acidobacteriaceae > Edaphobacter. The sequence continues at coordinate 156 of DATMPD010000173.1, read as the reverse complement.
GCCTGGTCGATCGCATTTTTCACTTCCTGAAGCTCTACTTTGCTGACTACATCGAAGCTGTTATCGGATGCCATGGTGTCTTCCTCGTATGTGCCTGGTCTCGTTACTTTTGCCGCTCTCTATTATGGCAGCGGTTGGTTCGTCAGCGGGTGCCGG
>DATMPD010000172.1:0-19642 GCA_035567955.1 Edaphobacter sp. | reverse complement strand
CGCGCTTTCTCAGTACAAAGGAGCTTTCGAAGCTTCTTGGGATTCCGGAAGGCACGTTGCGGCAATGGCGTTGCTCAGAGGTTGGTCCCAAATGGCACAAGCTAAGGGGAAGCGTTCGTTATGATAAAAGCGACGTGGAGAGTTTTCTCCACGAGAGCGAGCGTATTCCGTCTGTGCGGGCACACATGGAGGAACACCTTGTCTCTGTTTCGTCCCAAAGATAGTCGTTACTGGTGGTACTCGTTCTACTTCGATGGAGAGCGTTACCGCAAGAGCACGAAGAAAACCAAGAAGACCGCTGCGGCGATTGTTGAAGCCAGCCTGCTGGCGCGCCTTCAAGAAGGCGATGCCATCGAGTTGGGTAGAAAGAAACCTCCTGTTCTCAGGGACTTTGCAGAACGCTTTCTGGAATGGGTGGACAATTCGCAGCAGCTGACGCCCAACGGAAAGCGATATTACCGTTACGGATGGCGGTTGTTGCGCCTGTCCAAGCTCGCCGGCATGAGAATCGACCAGATCTCGCAAGACGTGGCCGAATCGATTGTCTTTGAGCGCCCGTTGTTGAACAGGAGGAAGAAAGATAAGGAAGGGAGGTATGAGGAAAAGAAGGAGATGGTGGCCTGCACCGGCCATTACACAAACCAGGCTCTGCGTACTCTGAAGCGAATGCAGAGCAAGGCCGTCGAATGGAAGCTGTTGCGGGATATCCCGAAGATCAGGTTATCGAAGGCTCCTGGGCGGGATCGGATGATGGATGAGCAGGCAGAGGATGGACTCGAGCAGGCTTACGCAGGTCCGATCAAGCATCGCAGAATAAAACGGCTCAGGCAGCAGGCTTGGCTAGTCGTGGTCATTCTGCAGGACAGCGGCATGCGACCGGACGAGGTCTTCCCCATGCGGATCGAAAACATTTACTGGGATCAGAACCGGATTTGGGTTCCGGAGGGCAAGACGGATAACGCCACCCGTTTTGTGCCGATGAGCGACCGCATGAAGACCATGTTGCGAGCCTGGTGCGGATCGAGAAAAGAGGGGTGGGTCTTCCCATCCTCTCGTTCGAAGTCCGGTCATCTCACAACGATTGCCAAGGGCTTTCAGGCTGCCCGAGGGAGGGCGGTGCTGGACAAGAAACTGGTTCCGTATTCAGCACGGCACACCTACGGCACCTACACGATGGAAAAGAGCGGCAATGCCTTCGCAGTAAGCAAGTCCATGGGGCACGCCGACCTGAAATCGATGGAGCCGTATCAGCACCAGGAACTGGAACCACTGCGGGCTGCGATCAACCAGCGCAACCGGCGAAAAAAGTTTGGTCAGGTTTTTGGTCAGGTTTTGGAAAACGCATCGTAGGGGCAAACGAGCCGGTGACGGTAAGTGCTTGAAAGATTGGGAGAAAAATGGTGGACGCGGTAGGGATCGAACCTACGACCAGTCGATTAAGAGTCGAATGCTCTACCAGCTGAGCTACGCGTCCTTTTGGTTTTTGCTCCTGGAGGGGAGGTCAGCGAGAGCCGTTGCGAAGATCCGGGACAAGCAAGACTGCAATCACTTGACTCCTTAAAGATAACACAGCTTGCAGGGGTTGGGATGGCTCTGCAAGCTGTGAGTGCACCTAGAAAAAATGTGAGTCAGCCGACGAAATCGACGTTGGCGCGATGAGGAATAATGCCGCGATCGAAGCCCATGTCGAGGAGTTTTCGGATGGAGTCTCGGCCGTCGTCGCCGTAGTTGAGCGTGCGCTCGTTGACGTACATGCCGACGAAGCGGTTGGCCAGCGTGGGGTCCAGGTCGCGAGCGAACTGCATGGCGTAGGCTAGGGCTTCTTCGCGGTTGTCGAGTGCATGCTGGATGCTGTTGCGCAGCGCGTTGGTTGTGGTCAGGAGGGTCTCTGGGCCGAGAGAGCGGCGGATGGCGTTGCCGCCAAGGGGAAGGGGTAGGCCGGTTTGCTCACGCCACCACTGGCCGAGGTCGAGCAACTTGATGAGGCCGTCGTTGGCGTAGGTGAGCTGGCCCTCGTGGATGATGAGGCCAGCGTCAAACTCGCCCGCGGCGACGGCGGGGATGATCTTGTCGAAGGGGACGACCGCGGTTTCGATGTCGGGGGCAAAGAGCTTGAGGGTGAGGTAGGCGGTGGTGAGGGTGCCGGGGACGGCGACGCGGGTCTTTTTGACCTGTGGCAGGGTGAGCTTGCGGCTGGAGACGATCATGGGGCCGTAGCCCTCGCCGACGCTGCCACCGCAGGCCATCAGGGTGTAGTTCTCCTGCAGATAGGGGTAGGCGTGGAAGGAGATGGCGGTGACGTCGTAGAAGGCTTCGTTGATAGCGCGGTGGTTGAGGGTCTCGATGTCGGTGAGGGTGTGGTTGAACTTGAAGCCGGGGACTCGGACCTTGTTGGTGGCGAGGCCGTAGAACATGAAGGCGTCGTCGGAGTCGGGGCTATGGGCGATGCTGATGTCTCGGATGGCGGTGCTTGCTGCGGTCATGATGCGCTTCGTCCTTGCTGGAGGTGAAAGATGGTGAGATGCGCCGAGTTTAAGGGACGGCTCGGCTGGGGGAGGGGAGAAAGTGCGAGAACTAAGGGGTGCCGGTTTAGGACTGCCGCCAGCGCTGGAGTGAGCTGAAGATGCCGGCTGCGGCGGTGATCTTGACGATTTCGCCGGGGATGAAGGGTGCGACGGCGAGCGACCAGGTTGCAGAGATGCTGTGGTTTGCGTAGAAGGCTAACCAGCCAGCGCCGAGGAGGAAGATGGGCAGCGTTGCGGCTGTGGCAGCGGCGAGGGCGCTTCTGAAACGTGTGGTGAGAGGTTGCATGGCGCGTACAACCCAACCGGCAGTCGCTGCAGCCAGCGGGTAAGAGAAGAGAAAGCCGCCGTTAGGGCCGAGGAGATGAGCTACTCCGGCGGGACCGCCGCTCGGGGTGAAGACGGGAAGTCCGATGGCGCCTTCAGCGAGGTAGAGAACCATCGCGGAGAAGCCGGCGAGGGGGCCGAGAGCCATGCCTACCAGAATGACGGCGAAGTTCTGGAGGGTGAGAGGGACGGGCGTAAAAGGCAGTGGAAGCGAGATGTGGGCGCAGGCGGCGACGAAGGCGGTCGCGCTGATCACCAGAAGGGTCTTGCCGGCGAGAGATTCCTGAAGCGATCCTGAGCGCTGCGCAAGGCCGAGTTGGGAGGGGATGGTGGATTGCATCGAGCAAGTCCTTTCGCGCTAGAAGCGCTTGGATGAAATGGATTGATTCCGGGTGTCGGCAAGGGTTGGTTCGAATGCATGGCATAAGTTCGTTTTCGCGATAACCGTTGCGTCCTGTTGCGGGAGAGTACGCGGTGTTCGCGAGTCCTGATTCTTTATGGCTGCGAAGACATGCTGAGCAAAGTCGGGCTGCGGACCGGTGGGGGCCTGGCGGCTGCGCACGTGTCGAGCCATGGCGACGGCGGCGAGCACGAGGGCGAAGAAGCAGAGAATCGAGATGGCAAGGAGGATATACATATGAGCCAGTAAGCAGGATAACAAGGTGCGCAGGCTTCGTGCATCTTATTCGAGATGCGGCGCGATTTGGCTGGATATTTGCACGCAGCCTCGATGATTCTGAGGGTGATGAAACTCCTTGCGGAAGCGGTATGAACTAGGTACGCTCTGCGGGCGAAAGGGGTTTTCCACTTGACGGTGGGTATGGTGGAGTTTGTACTTAGTTCTGTAATGACTCGTTCGAGCCAAGCGCGTGCGGTAAAAAAGCAGACGGGTGCCGTCGTGGGTCTGTATGAACGAAGTCAGGTGGGCTGGCGAAAGGTAGCAACGGGTGCTGCCGCGCTGCTCGCCCTGGCAATGGGGTACCACGTCATCTTTGGGCAAAACGGGCTTACGGTGTACCAGCAGAAGAGGCAGGACGCGCAGGCTCTGGATCGTCAGCTGCATAGCTTGAAGCGGGAGAACGATCTGCTCAAGGGGCATGTCGAGCGGTTGCAGAACGATCCGAACGCGATTGAACATCAGGCTCGCGAAGAGTTGCATTACACGCGCCCCGGCGAGGTGATCTACACGTTGCCTGCGAGCACGGGTTCCTCGGGTGCGCCGAGCGAGCCGGTGCCCGCCAAGCAGTAGTTCCTCCGTCCTCAGAGGATGATTAGATTCCTCCCCGAACTGCATCTCCGTGTGGTCGATAAGGTGCGACCTCAAGCCGTTCCCGCGACGGTATGACGTATCGCACCCGCGTGTGAGGGCAGCAGTGGGTATCCCCAAGGACAAGTTGCGAGCGACTACGATAGTCTGCTGAAGACGAGAGGAAACTGTTAATGATTTTCGATATGGAAAAACCCGGGGGGCGGGGGAGTTATAACCTGCTGATCGGGCTGGTTGCGCCAAGGCCGATTGCTCTGGTGACGAGCATGAACGAGGATGGCGGACTGAACGCGGCGCCTTTCAGCTCGTATAACTACCTGTGTACTGACCCGCCAATTATTGGCATGGGCGTTACGAACCGGCCTAACGCGGGATTTGTGCCGAAGGATACGGCAAGGAACATCCGGCGGACGGGTGAGTTCGTCGTGAATGTGGTGACGGAGGATCTGATGCCTCGGATGAACATCTGCGCTACGGACTTTCCGGCTGAGGTGAATGAACTGGAGATGGCGGGGTTGACGACAGCGCCGTCGCAGGTGGTGAAGGTGCCGCGAATCGCGGAGGCTCACGCAGCGCTCGAATGCCGGGAGTTCACGACCATGGAGATTGGCAGGTCGCGGATCATTCTGGGCAGGGTGGTTTCAATCTACATCGAAGACCGATTTGTCGATCCCGCTGGACCGTACGTACGGGCTGAGGAGTTGCACGCGATTGGCCGGATGAATGGTCTCGGCTCGTATGTGAAGACGCGGGATTCGTTTTTGACGATGCCTCGCATCTCGTATGAGGAGTGGAAGAAAGGCGAGCGCTAGGCGGTCAGGAGAGGTATTCCTTCAGCCACGGGTCGTTGGTGTGGACGAGTTCGTGCGTGTTGCCGTCGAAGACCACCTGGCCTTCATTCAGGACGAGGAACTTGGTGCTGTCGTCGATCCCGCCGTTGGGGATTGGTTCTATTTTGCCCGTCTGCTCGTTGAAGCGGTGCGTGGCCAGAAGGAAGGCGTCCTGGAGGCGGTGGGTGATCAGCAGCGATGTGGTGTGGCTGACGTCACGCTGCTTGATGACAAGGTCGATGATCGTGGTTGAGGTGATGGGATCGAGGCCACCGGTGGGAGAGTCGTAGAGGATGAGGTCTGGCTTGGCGATGATGGCGCGAGCGATGGATACGCGGCGTCGCATGCCGCCGGAGAGCTCCGAGGGGAACTTTTCGATGGTGTTCTCCAGTTCAACGAACTGAAGCGCCTCGACGACACGTTTATGGGCCTCTTCGTCCGGAACGCGATCTTCGTGAAGCCGATAGGCAACGTTGTCTTCGACGGAGAGGGAGTCAAAGAGTGCGGATTCCTGAAAGACCATGCCGATACGGGCGCGAAGTTTAAAGAGGTCGGTCTCACGCATGCGAGTGACATCCTCTCCGAAGACGCGAATGGTGCCGGAATCCGGTCGAATGAGGCCGTTGGCCAGCTTCATCAGAACTGATTTTCCGCCGCCGGCCGGGCCGAGGATGATGCGGGTTTCGCCACGATAGACGGTGAACGAGATGTTCTGCAGGACGGGCTTGATGTCGAAGGTTATGGATACATCTTCGAAGACGACGACAGGCTCCGCAGAGTCGGGGCTTTGCTGGGTCTGAGAGACGTCTCCGGGAGCGATGTCTGCGGGCATGGTCTGATTACCTGCCGAAGATGCCGATCATCGCGCGGCTGACGATGAAGTCGACGATGATGATGAAGACAGAGGAGTAGACGACAGCCTGGGTGGTGGCTTTGCCCACGCCCTGAGTGCCGCCTTTTGTTGTCATACCGAAGTAACAGCCTACCGTAGCGATGATGAATCCGGAGAAGAGCGGCTTGGTGAGGCCTTGGACGACATCGCCGTACTGGAGCGCGCGGTAGGAGTTGTGGAAGTAGGAGGAGGCGTTAAGTCCCATGAGGGTGACGCTGACCAGGGCGCCACCAGCGATACCGACTGCATCGGAGACGACGGTGAGGAAGAAGAGCATGAAGACCGTAGCGTAGAGGCGCGGGGTAACGAGCTTGCGGACGGGATCGGTCCCGAGGGCTCGCATGGCATCGATTTGCTCGGTGACTTTCATGGAGCCAATCTCAGAGGCCATTCCAGATGCATTGCGGCCGGACACCATCAGGCCGGTGAGGACAGGCCCGAGCTCTTTGACCATCGAGAGGGCGACCAGGTTGCCGGTCAGGCTGACGGAGCCGAACTCCTGGAGTGAGGTGGCTGACTGCAGGGCGAGCACGCAGCCCGTGAAGAAGCCGGTGAGGACAACGATCGGCATAGATCCGACGCCGATCGAATCCATCTGGGTATAGATATCCGCCCAGTAGCGGGGACGGGAAAAAAGGTTCGAGACCGCACGCCAGGACAGGATGGAGTAGTCCTGGACGGAGGCAATGATTTGCTTGGCGAAGATCTCTGGAGAGACTAAGGGCATCTGGTTATGTGGCTCAGATTATCAGATGCGGGCCCGTTGGCTGTCGATTGTATGTATATGGAAGGATTGCGGAAGGCAGGAAGGTGCATCGGACTGGCACGGAATGAGAAGATAGAGGAGATGATAGCTGAGATGACGGCGGCAGTGCTTTATGGCAAGGAAGACCTTCGGCTGGAGCGTGTGGCGGTGCCGCGGGCTGGGCCTGGGGAGCTGGTCGTTCAGGTGGGCGCGGCGCTGACCTGCGGGACGGATCTGAAGGTTTATCGGCGTGGATACCATGCCATGATGCTGAAACCGCCGATGCTGTTTGGGCACGAGTTCGCGGGGGTGGTTGCGGAGGTTGGCGCCGGGTTAACGGCATTTCATGAGGGAGACAGGGTGGTGGCGATGAACTCCGCTCCCTGCGATGTGTGTTTTTTTTGCTGGCATGGCCAGCAGAATCTATGCGAGAACCTTCTGTTCAACAATGGGACCTACGCAGAGTTTATTCGGATTCCGGCGCGGATCGTGCAGAAGAATACGTTGCTGGTGCCGGATGGAGTTGCTCTGGAACACGCCGCGTTAACCGAGCCGCTGGCATGTGTCGTACGCGGTCTGGAGGAGAGCGGAGCCAAGGCCGGCGATACGTTGGTGGTGGTCGGCGCAGGTCCTATCGGGCTGATGTTCATGCATGTGGCTGAACTCGCCGGGGTCAAGGTGATTGCTGTTGTGAAGCGGGAAGATCAGATCGCCGCAGCGACATTGTTCGGAGCCGCCAGCGTAGTGCATCTGGAAGCTGTAGAGGACGTGGTGGCGGCGACTCGCGCGTTGACACCGGAGGGCCGCGGTGCAGATGTTGTGATCGATGCTGTAGCAAGTCCTGCAGCGTGGGAGTGGGCGGTCGACATGGTGCGTAAGGGAGGTACGGTGAACTTCTTTGGTGGGCCGCCCCGGGGAACGAAGGTACAACTGGACACGAACCGTTTGCACTACGGCGATATTACCTTGAAGGCGAGTTTTCACCACACCCCGGCAACGTGCAGGACGGCGTTTGACCTGGTGACCAGTGGGCGATTCAAATGCGCGGAGTATATTACCGGCCGTGCCGGCCTCGACGAAGTGCCCGATCTCTTTGCACGTATGTTGAGCAGGAGCGGAGGTTCGCGGGAGATCAAAACCGCGGTCTTTCCCGGCGGAGTACCACGATGAGTGACGGGATTGCGGCTCAACACTCGCTTTTAGGCGCTCCACTGGAGTATTTGACTCCATTGGACCGGCCGAACCTTGCAGAGGCGCGGACATGGTGCCGCAAGCTTGCCACGACTCACTATGAAAACTTTCATGTTGCGACCTTTTTCCTGCCACGCAAGGTGCGACCTCACTTTGAGAGCATCTATGCATACTGCAGAGTAGCCGATGATCTGGGGGACGAAGTCGCTGATCCCGCGGTTGCTACTCGCCTGCTCGATACGTGGGGCTTGATGCTGGATGAGTGCTATGACGCGCCGGAACGGTCGATGCACCCGGTTTTTGTTGCGTTGCATGAGACGATCCGAGAGTGCAACCCGCCGCGTGAGCTCTTCGCGGATCTGCTGCATGCGTTTCGGATGGACCAGGTGAAGACCGCTTACGAGAGTTGGGAGGAGCTGCTGGTTTACTCACATTATTCCGCCAATCCGGTGGGGCGGCTGGTTCTGTGGGTTTGCGGGTATCGGGAGGAGTCGCTCGGGCTGCTTTCGGATAAGGTATGCACAGCACTCCAGCTGGCGAATTTCTGGCAGGATGTGGTGGAAGATGCGGAGCGGGGCAGGCGCTATGTTCCTGGCGACGCGATGATCAGGTATGGAATCGATGAAGGGCAGATCGAGGGGCGAGTTTTTACGCCTGAGTTCAGGGCGATGATGCAGGAGCTGGTGGCGCGGACTCGGGAGATGCTGCTGGAGGGCGGCTCTGTCAGCAAGCACGTGGATAGAGACCTGGCAGTCATCCTGGACTTGTTCCGCAAAGGTGGGGAGGCGATTTTGAATGGCATCGCTGCGGAGAATTTCGATGTGCTGCGCGGAAGGCCAGTGGTGTCGAAGGCCCGGAAGGCGGGGTTGCTGCTGGAAGCACTTGCGGGCAAGTTGCGCGCGGGGATGTCTACGTGACCCTCGGTGAGGCGTATGCCGTCTGCAGCGCGATCGCGCAACGGGAAGCAAAGAATTTTTACTACTCCTTTCGCGTGCTGCCAGTGCACAAACGAAATGCTATGTGCGCGGTGTATGCGTTTATGCGGCGTGCCGACGACATCTCCGATGATGAGACGCTGCCGGTGGCAGAGCGCCGCGAGATGATGGCCCGGTGGCTGGAGGCCTGGCGGGATGCGAGGCGGGGTGGCGTCTCCGACGACCCTGTGTTCCTTGCGTTGAACGACACGCAAAAGAGGTTTGCGATCCCCGACGCGCTGCTGGAAGATTTGGTGCGAGGTACGACGATGGATCTGGAGGAAAAACAGCCGGGCGTAGTAGCCATCACTATCGCGACAGCTTCAGAGCAGGGAAGTCGAACGCAAACATTTCAGTTCTACGAAAGCTTCGACGGCTTATATCGTTATTGCTACCTCGTCGCATCGGTTGTTGGGCTCGTGTGTATCCGGATCTTCGGGTATAGCGATCCGAGAGCGGAGTTGCTCGCAGAGAAGACAGGTGTTGCGTTTCAGTTGACGAATATATTGCGCGATGTGAGCGAAGATTTGGAACGCGGTCGAATTTATCTTCCAATGCGGGATCTTGAAGCACACCAGTTTTCGGCGGAGCAACTTGTATTGGCAGCTCGACACAGAGAGAAGCCCGAGACGGTGACGAATTTGCTTGCGCTGGAGGCATCCCGGGCACGGGAGTATTATGCTTCGGCTGAAGAGCTTCTGCCGCTGATCGATCGAGATAGCCGCGCCGCGCTTTGGGTATTGGTGACGATCTATCAAGGATTGCTTGGGCGAATTGTCGCGAGGAACTACGACGTGTTCTCCGAACGTGTCAGCGTGCCGACGACTAGCAAGCTGATGATCCTGGCGCGGGGGATGGCTATGGCTGTGCGCTATCGGATGGTCTCGTGAGCGGAAGAGAGCAGAGTGACGTAATTGTGGTCGGGGCTGGGGCGGCAGGCCTTGCTGCTGCAGCTGCTCTGGCTGGGGCAGGGAAGAGGGTGACGGTGCTCGAACGCAAGCCCTACGTTGGCGGCAGAGCTTGCTCTTACGAACATCCTGCTCTGCATGAGGTTGTGGATTCGCAGCATGTGCTGCTGGGTTGCTGCACCAATCTCATTGAGTTGTGTGAACAAAGTGGAAGTGCGGACAAGATTCGCTGGTACGACAAGCAGACTTTCCTCGAGCCTGGCGGCAGATCCAGCACGATCTCTGCTAGCGGCTTGCCGGCACCGTTTCACTTTGCTCCGAGCTTTCTGGCCATGTCGATGCTGGGATGGAGGGACAAGCTGGGAATGGCGCGTGGACTGATGGAGTTCTTCCGCGGGTATCCGGCAGAGGACAATGAGAGCATTGAGCAGTGGCTGAAACGAACGCGGCAGACCGAGCTTTCGATCAGGCACTTCTGGAATCCGATCCTGACGGCGACGCTGAATGATCACGCCGCACATTGCTCGACTCGTTATGCGGGCAAGGTCTTCCATGAACTATTCATCAAATCTTCTACGGGCGGCCGATTGGGCATTCCAACGGTGCCATTGAGCGAGTTCTACATGGCTGCGGCACGATGGATCGAGTCTCGCGGTGGAACGGTGCAGCTTCGGGCTAGCGTTGAAGCCATTACGCAGGAGCCGAGCGGGCGTTGGCGCGTAAATATTGCAGATAGGAGTTACACCGCGGATTCCATCATTCTCGCGCTTCCATTCGAGCAGACGCAAAAACTGTTACCGGCCGTTCGGTTGAACGAGCAGTATACGGGCCTTGCCCTGAACACGAGAGATACGTTGGAATTGAAGATGGCCCGGCAGGTGCATTCGCCATTCACTTCGATTCTTCTCTGGTTCGACCGTGAGATTACCAATCTTGACCACGCGTGGCTCCTGGATACGACAATTGAGTGGTTCTTCCATAAGTCGCGTATTCGGCGGTATGCGCCGGAGAAGGGGAGCTACGTGGAACTGGTGATCGCAGGGTCGAGAGCGCAGCTGAGTATGACGCGCGAGGAGATTCTGTCGGGCGCGTTGAATGAGTTGCAACTTTTCTTCCCTGAGGTGAAGCGAGCAAAGCTAATAAAGAGCGGCGTGTTGAAGGAGGCTCGTGCGACGTTCTCGGTGGTGCCGGGGCTGGATCGGTTTCGGCCCACACAGGCGTCGGAGTGGCCTGGGCTGTATCTTGCGGGAGATTGGACCGCGACGGAGTGGCCTTCAACAATGGAAGGGGCCGTTCGCAGCGGCAGGCTGGCGGCAGGCGCGGTGATGGGAGATACCAAGCGGTTTATGGCGGCGGAGACGCCTGCCAGCGGTCTGATGCGGTGGTTGGTGGCGGGTTGATGTCTCGGGTACAGAATGAAGCGGAAATTGTGCCGCAGTGGCTAAACTAAGCCTCGATCAGGACACGGCCATAGCGCTTCTCGACGTACTCATCGAGGATGACCTGAAACTCCTCGACGATACGGTCGCCCTTCAAGGTGGTGAACAGTTTTCCGTCAACATATACGGGGGCCTTGGGCTCTTCGAACGTTCCCGGCAGCGAGATGCCGATGTTGGCGTGCTTCGACTCACCCGGTCCGTTTACGATGCAGCCCATGACGGCAAGTTTCAGCTCTTCGACTCCCGGATACTGCTTTTTCCACTCGGGCATCGACGCCACCAGATAGCCCTGAATCCTCTCAGCGAGCTCCTGGAAGTAGGTTGAGGTTGTTCGTCCGCAGCCAGGGCAGCTGGTTACCTGCGGCATAAAGCTGCGAATTCCGAGCGACTGGAGAATCTGTTGCCCGCATCGAACCTCCTCCGACCGGTCGCCCCCCGGAGTCGGGGTCAGGCTAACCCGGATCGTATCTCCGATGCCAGCCAGCAATAAAGGAGCAAGGCCCGCAGCCGAAGCCACGATGCCCTTCATCCCCATTCCGGCCTCTGTCAGGCCGAGATGAAGTGCGTAGTCGCAACGCCGCGCCAGTTCCGTATAAACATCGATGAGGTCGCGCACGCCCGAGACCTTGGCCGAGAGAAGAATTTGATCCCGCCGTAGTCCATAACGCTCTGCCGCGGCTGCGTTATCCAGAGCGGACACCACCATGGCTTCCATCATCACGTCGCGAGCGGGAAGGGGATCGGCAGCCTTTGAATTGTCGTCCATCATCTTCGTCAGCAGCGCCTGATCGAGCGAACCCCAGTTCACTCCGATCCGCACCGGCTTCTGATGCTCGACCGCAACCTCAATCATAGTGCGGAAGTTGTCATCGTCTTTTCGTCCGATCGAGCAATTGCCCGGATTGATGCGGTACTTCGCCAGCGCCTTCGCCGCTTCAGGAAACTTCTTCAGCAGCTGATGCCCGTTGTAGTGAAAGTCCCCGATGATCGGTGTTGACCAGCCCTTCTTTGCTAGTTCGTCCACGATATAAGGCACGGCCTTTGCCGCTTCGTCGTTGTTGACCGTGACGCGCACCATCTCCGAACCGGCTCGCGCGAGCGCAGCAACCTGCTGCACTGTGCTTTCGACGTCGGCTGTGTCGGTATTCGTCATCGACTGCACGACAACCGGCGCATCTGAACCTACGTGAATTCCACCAATGTTTACGGTTACCGCACGTCGACGCTGTATCTCTGGCATAAGTTTCCCTATGCGATTTTATCATTTACGGCTCTATCGGCAGCCTCGCGATACACTACGGGAAGTGGCCCGGTAGCTCAGTTGCATAGAGCAGCGCACTCCTAACGCGAAGGTCGCAGGTTGGACTCCTGCCCGGGCCACCATGAGTATCCGATTGATTGCTAGGCGACGGAATGGGCTGCGAGCAGGTCCTCTATCCGAACGGGCAGGCTGCGGACACGCACTCCGGTGGCGTGATAGACCGCCGCGGTAATGGCGGGTGCGATGCCGGCCAGGCCGATTTCGCCGATACCGCGGGCGCCGTACTCTCCCATGATGGGGTCGGGAATGTCGAGGAAGTGAACCTCGATATCCGGCATGTCAGCGATTGTGGGAACGATGTAATCGGCGAAGTTGTCATTGATGGGATGACCGCTATGCGGGTCGTAGGTGGTTTGCTCGAATAACCCCATGCCGACTCCCATGACGATCGCCCCTGCCATCTGGTTGGTGGCTGTGCGCTTATTAATGATGCGACCGCCGTCAACGACACTGACGACTCGACTGACGCGCAGCTTTGCAATGCCGGGGTCCCATTCGATCTCAACGAACTGTGCGCCGAAGGAGTGTGTGGAATAGTTGCGGGCTTTAGGATCTGCGCCTAGACCTCCGGACTTGCCGTCTCCATTGGCGCTGGCAAGGTTTGCCATGCTGAGAATCTCCTGGAAGGGTACGCCGCTGGAGGCTGGTTGACCTTTGGCGTGAACGCAGCCCCCGGACATCGTCAGAGAGTCGATGTCTTTGCCAGAGAATGGCGATTTTTTGGCAGTCGTGGCGACGGTAAGGACGACTTTAATAGCGGCATTGACTCCGTCAACAACGGAAGGCAGGATCGTTGCTGTCGCAGTTGAGCCGCCGGAGGTGGGCCCGGGGGGCAGGCTGCTATCGCCAAGAACGACTTTAATCTTTTCGACGGGGATGCCGGTCTTGTCGCTGACGACCTGTGCGATCACGGTGTAAGTGCCGGTGCCGATGTCCTGCGTGCCTGAACTGGCGCGGGCGGTGCCGTCGCTAAGGAGGCTGACGGCTGTTTCGCTCACGCCGCGATTTGCTCCCCATGAGGCGCACGCGACGCCCCAGCCGAGAACGAGGTCTCCCTTGCGCATGGATCCAACCGCGGGCGTACGTCGCGACCAGCCGAATTTCTCCGACCCGAGCTGCAGGCATTCTTTAAGATGGCGTGAGGAGAAAGGCTTGTTCTTCTCTTCGTCAATCAGCGTGTCGAGAGAAAGGCGCAGCTCGACTGGGTCCTTCTTTAGCTTGATGGCCAATTCGTCCATAGCGGATTCGACGGCGAAGAGTCCGGGGACGGCTCCCGGGCCACGCATAGGCGTCGGTGTGCCAACGTTGCGACGCACGAGCGCCGAGGTGACCTTCAGATTCTGTGTGCTGTAGAGAAAGGGCGTTGCTTCACCGCAGTTCTCGCGGACGTCGTCACCGAAGGAGGTGTGGTTGCGATAGTCCTGCTGGAGCGAGAGGAGTTTACCGTCGGGGGTCGCGCCCAGTCGCATGCGTTGCTGGGTGAGCGGACGATGGCCAACGTTCGAGAACATCATCTTGCGGCTTAGGGTTATCTTCACTGGGCGATTCAGCTTGCGGGCGGCGGCTGCGGCAATGGCGGAGTGTGGCCAGGGGAAGAGTTTTCCACCGAAGCCTGAGCCGATGTAGCGCGAGATGACTTCGACGTTTTCCTTAGGCTCGCCCAGCACCTGCGACAGGACGTTCTGATGGTTCATCACGCCTTGCGAGGATTCATAGAGAGTGTATTTCTTGCGATCCCACACAGCGACGGTTGCGTGCATTTCCATGGGGTTGTGTGTCTCAACGGGCGTGACGTAGGTCTCGTCGACCTTGACGGCTGCTGTGGCAAATACACCTTCAGAGTCGCCGCGATGGCTCAGAACACGAGGCCCACCAGGCTGGTCTTCTGGTGGAAGGGTATCGTCGAGCGAGGTTGCCACATTGAACTTGTCTGCGTCGTAATCGACGTGAACGGCCGCCGCTGCGGCCTGTGCCTGCTCGAATGTTTCGGCGATGACGGCTGCGACGTACTGACCCCAGTAATAGACGGTATCATCCTCGAAGGCGGGACGGCTCTCGCTATTGCGACCGCCGGAAGCATTGCGGTAGAGCGGCATGATATTGCCGTGATGCAGGACGAGGAGCACTCCGGGCATCTTTTCTGCCGCGCTGCTGTCGATACGGCGGATCTTGCCGCTGGCAATGGTTGCGCATACCGGAACGGCGTAGACCATATTCGGGAAGTTATAGTCCGAGGCGTAGAGCGCCTTGCCGCTGGTCTTGACGGGACCGTCGATGCGCGGCAGGGCAGCGCCGATGATAGCTGACGGCGAGTCGTGATTCATCTCGGCTGACGGCGGAGCACCCTCGTTGGATTTAATGAACTCGACAAATTCGCTGAACATCATATTGATCGACTCCTCGGCATCGGTTGCTTCGCTTGTTCCTGTGTCGCTGTTCCATCGGGGACTACGCCATTGTTGACATTGTGAGTGCGCGGACGATGCAACGCTTTGCCAACTCAACCTTGAAGCCGTTTTCGCTTGCCGGGCGGGCGTCCTTCAAAGCTTCCTCTGCTGCGTGGCGGAAGGTGGCGGCATTGACTGAACTTCCTTTAAGGGCGCGCTCGGCTTCGAGAGAACGCCACGGTCTGGTGCCGACGCCACCCAGGGCGACTCGTGCGGACTCGATCTTGTTGCCATTGAGCTTCAATACGACCGCGGCAGATGCGAGAGCGAACTCATAGGCAGCGCGATCGCGCAGCTTGAGATAGTGAGACTTGGCACCGGCAATGGGTGGCGGCAGGGTGACGCTGACGATCACGTCGCCTGGCTCCAGGACGGTTTCGCGATGGGGAGTCGAGCCGGGCAATAAATAAAATTCGTGAATTGGAATGGTGCGCTTACCCTTCGCCCCCTGAACCTGAATTGTCGCCTCAAGCGTGGTGAGTGCAACGTTCTGGTCGGACGGATTGGTTGCGATGCAATCCTTGCTGGTGCCGAGGATAGCGAGCATGCGGTTGTGGCCATCGATTGCCGAGCAGCCAGTGCCGGGTTCGCGCTTGTTGCAGGCGTGCGCTGTATCGCGGAAGTAGACGCAGCGAGTGCGCTGCAACAGATTTCCGCCGGTGGTAGCCATATTGCGAAGCTGCGGCGATGCGCCGGAGAGCAGAGCCTGCGAGAGCACAGGGTAGACGCGCTGCACGGTGGGGTTATGGGCCACATCGGAGTTGCGCGCTAGTGCTCCGATGATGAGTCCGCCATCGGGCGCAGGCTCAATTTTATCGAGCGGAAGAACGTTGATGTCTACGATCTGTCGGGGGCGTTCGACGTTGAGCTTCATCAGGTCAATCAGCGTGGTGCCACCGGCAACGAAGCGAACTTCTGCAGACTGCTGCGCTGTCGATGAGGCAGTTCCCAACTGGACGGCCTGGTCAAGGGTTGTGGGTCGACTGAACTGAAACGTATCCATCTCTTTACTCCGATATCGGTTTCGGCGTTAGGCTTGTTTGCGCGCAGACTGAACGGCTGCGATGATGTTGGGATAAGCGCCGCAGCGGCAGATGTTGCCGTACATGGCCTGCTTGACGTCCTCATCCGTCGGGCCGACGGGCTCCTTGAGGAGAGCGACAGCAGACATGATCTGGCCGGAGGTACAGTAGCCGCACTGATAGCCATCGTGGTCGACGAAGGCAGCCTGCATGGGGTGAAGGTGGTCAGGTTGGCCGATGCCTTCGATGGTGGTGATCTCGTCCATCGAATGCATGATGGCGAAGGAGAGGCAGGAGTTCACACGGCGGCCATTCACGTGGACGGTGCAGGCACCGCATTGGCCGTGGTCGCAACCTTTTTTGGTGCCTGGCATGTTCAGGTTTTCCCGCAGGCAGTCGAGTAGCGTTGTGCGAGGGTCGAGTTTCAGGCTGTGCTCTTTGCCGTTGATGCGGAGAGTGACCGGGACTGCACCTTCAACGCCGTCGAGGGACGGGGTCTCTTCGGTGGCGGGAGGGGCAGGGGATGAGACAGAGGCGAAGACAGGAGTTGACGCTGCAATACTGGCCGCTCCGATGTGCGATAGGAACGACCGCCGAGTGACACGGCCGAGAATTGGCTGGCCATTTTCCGCCACGGGTTCCTTCTTCTCCTTCACGCCATCAGCAATTTTGGAGTTTAAAGAATCTTTAGCCATGAAAACCTCTAATCGGGAATAGAAAGCCGACACGATCTCGAATATTGCTGTCAGACCAATTGTCTGCAATCAGCAGGATAGATGCAAGTGGTCTCGAAACAGCGTTCCCATTCCTCATGTTCTCGCTATTCTGACCCGAGATACTTGCTTGGATGTCTTCTCAAACGAGTTGGATTTGCTTTGGGGCTCAATTTCGTGGGTTTCCAGCACATCGGCATGTTTTTTTCGGGATAGCGTAGATTTATTCCATGCGAAACGATAGCCAACCTCGTTCGGTCCAGGTACATCCGTCGGATAATGTGGCTATCGTGGTGAATGAAGGGGGTTTACCGGCTGGAATCCGCTTTGAATCCGGCCTGATCGTTCGCGAAACCATACCTGAGGCGCACAAGATTGCACTCAGGACGATTCCGGAGGGAGCACCAATCATTCGGTACGGGGTGACGATTGGCTACGCTCGAACTGAAATTCCAGCCGGTAGCTGGGTTCATGAAGGCCTTCTCACGCTCCCCGAGGCTCCGGCTCTCGATAAGCTTCCGATCCGGGAAGGTGTCAGGACGCAGGCCGCCCCACTGGAGGGATTCACCTTTGAAGGCTACGTCAACGAGGATGGTACGGTTGGGACCAAGAATATTCTTGGTATCAGCACTACGGTGCAGTGTGTCTCAGCGACGGTTGAATATTCAGTTAGGAAAATAAAGACGGAACTTCTTCCGAAGTATCCGAATGTGGATGACGTTATTGCGATTACGCATCTTTACGGTTGCGGTGTCGCGATCGACGCTCCGGGTTCCGAGATACCCATTCGGACACTGCGAAACCTTAGCCTGAATCCAAATCTTGGGGGAGCGCCTTTGCTTGTCAGTCTTGGGTGCGAAAAGCTGCAGCCAGCGCAGATGCTTCCGAGCAGTGCACTGCCGATTCTCTCCTCTCGACCTTATGTCGTTCGGCTGCAGGATGACGAGCATCGCAGTTTCGGCGATATGGTGCTGGCGATTATGCAGATGGCCGAACAACGCCTCATCCAGCTTGACGCACGGCGGCGCCAGACACGTCCTGCCTCCGATCTCGTCGTCGGACTCCAGTGTGGGGGAAGCGATGCGTTTTCTGGCGTAACGGCGAATCCGGCAGTGGGCTATGCCGCTGATCTTCTGGTGCGTGCGGGAGCCACGGTAATGTTTTCTGAGGTGACGGAGGTGCGCGACGCGATCCATCTGTTGACCGCGCGTGCGGCCACCCCACAGGTGGCGAAAGATCTCATTCGTGAGATGGCCTGGTACGACAGATATCTCGAGCGCGGGTCGGTCGACCGCAGCGCAAATCCGACGCCGGGGAATAAGAGCGGGGGATTGGCCAACATCGTAGAAAAGGCGCTCGGCTCGATCGCCAAGGCAGGCACCAGCTCTATCAGCGGTGTCTTTGGCCCAGGAGAGCGTGTTAGCTGCAAGGGGCTAGTCTTTGCGGCTACACCTGCCAGTGACTTTGTCTGCGGAACCTTGCAACTGGCCGCGTCGATGAATATGCATGTCTTTACTACGGGGCGGGGAACACCCTATGGTTTGGCGATGGCTCCCGTGATCAAGGTGTCATCACGAACGGCGCTCGCCGAACGCTGGTCCGATCTGATTGACATCGACGCGGGCACCATAGCGACAGGGGATGCCAGCATTCAGCAGGTTGGTGAAGCGATCTTTCACTACATTCTGGATGTTGCCAGTGGACGCAAACAGACGTGTGCGGACCATTGGGGGCTCCACAATGAGTTTGCACTCTTCAATCCCGCGCCAATCACCTGAGCGCCATCTGAAATCAGCAGAGACATGGACGCTTCGGGTCGAACTTCCAATTTGGCTTCAGGAACTGCATCGCAACCGCGTCATCCCGTGCACCGAGGGCGGCTTGCTTGTAAAGACTGTGCGCCGCCTCGACCTGACCCATGTCGAGCTCGATGCCAAGTCCTGGTTTTTCCGGGACCGTCAGCCTTCCGCCTTCAATTTTTAGCGGATTTTTTGTTAGATGTTGGCCGTCCTGCCAAATCCAATGTGTATCGATAGCAGTTACATTACCAGGGGCTGCCGCGGCAACGTGAGTAAACATCGCCAGTGAAATATCGAAGTGGTTGTTTGAGTGGGATCCCCAGGTCAGTCCCAACTCGCGGCAGAATTGCGCAACCCGGACGGAGCCTTGCATCGTCCAGAAGTGCGGGTCGGCCAACGTTATATCGACAGCGTGCAGTTCTGCTGCGAATCTCAGTTGCCGCCAATCTGTCGCGATCATGTTTGTGGCCGTAGGCAGGCCGGTTCTACGACGAAACTCTGCCATAATCTCCCTGCCGGAGTAACCGTGCTCTGCGCCACAGGGATCTTCCGCATAAGCAAGAATGCTCCGCTTGCCCGCACAGAGCCGTACTGCTTCTTCCAGCGACCACGCTCCGTTTGGATCGAGCGTGATTCGCGCCTGAGGAAAGCGTTCGGCGAGTGCAGTAACGGTCTCCATCTCCTGCGAACCGGCGAGCACTCCACCTTTTAGTTTGAAGTCTTTGAATCCGTATCTTGTTTCGGCAGCTTCGGCCAGCTTCACAATCGACTCTGTCATAAGCGCTTCTTCATGACGCAGACGAAGCCATTCGTCATCGGCCGTCATGTTGCTTTCATAGGGCAGAGCGGATTTCTTTCTGTCTCCAATGAAAAAGAGATACCCGAGCACTTCGACGGAACTGCGTTGTTGTCCCTCACCCAGTAACGCGGCTACAGGAACGCCCAGAAACTGACCTAGAAGATCGAGCAGTGCGCATTCAATTGCCGTGATGGCGTGCACGGTCGTCCTGAGGTCAAACGTTTGCGGACCGCGCCCTTCGTCGTCGCGATCGCCGAAACGATCTCTCACCTGGTTAAGTATCTCTTGATAGGATGCGATCCTTTTGTCTTGGAGCAGGGATTTGCTCTCCTCAAGCACCTGTCGTATCTTCTCGCCGCCCGGGACCTCTCCTACGCCGGTGTGGCCTGCGCTGTCGGTAAGGATGACGAGGTTTCTGGTGAAGTAAGGAGCATGTGCGCCGCTCA
>DATMPD010000171.1:0-9422 GCA_035567955.1 Edaphobacter sp. | reverse complement strand
GGGGCGATGAGAGCGATCAAGAGGATGAGAAAGAGGACGGGCTCGAAGATGAAGACGAAGGAGCCGGCGTACCAGCGAGGATTGAACGGAAAGAAGGGGCGGAGGCCGTAGTTGTTGGTCCAGTCCAGTAGGAGATGACTCAGCAGGGCGATGAGAGAGAAGCAGTAGAGCAGGCCCCAGCGGATGGGGGCTTTGGGTGGCTTGCTTTGGGTGGGTTGACGTGTGCGCCAGCGGTGGAAGAGCCAGACACCACTAACGATGATCGCAGCCTCGAAGGGAATGCCGAGAAAGGTGTGAGTCCAGCCGCGATGATGCTGGAAGGCAGCGATGGGGCCGTCGACGGACCAGAGGACATCGAGGTCGGGGGCTTCGGCCGCGAGTGTCATGGCGACGGCGGCGTAGGCTGCCTTCCGGTTGAACCCGGCGCGGGCGAGACAGACTCCGGTCATCAGGTGGGTTATTGGTTCCATAGGGTTGGGTGAATGCTTTCCGTAAATTATCCAGAGGGTTAGCTTGCCGTTGGAATCGGTTCTCGGTTGCCGCGGCAGATGACAAGTTGACTGCCGGCGATGCGATAGAGCGGGAGCGAACTGCGAAGTTCGGTGAGGTACTGGCTTACGCCGTCGACGAACCAGGCGTAGTCGTCCCAGACGATCACGCCGTTGGGTGCGAGAATTTTCAGTGCTGTCTCCGTGTCGGCTTTGATGCACTCGTAAGAGTGGCCGCCGTCGATGAAGCAGAGGTCGGTGTTGGCGAGCGCGTCAGGCGGGGTGAAGTTGAGGGAGTTGCCGCGGAGTTGGTGGATGCGGGCGGCGGCGGGATGGTTGAGGAAGGCGAATCCGGTGGAGGTCCGGGAGAGGCGCACCCACTCCTTGTCGCCTTTGCTGAGGGTTTTGACCTCGGCGTCAGTGTATTGCTCGGGGAGATCGAGGGTGAAGACCTCGGCCTCGGGGGCATTGAGCGCCATGGTGAGGGTGCCGACGCCGCGAAAGGTTCCAGTCTCGAAGATTTTTTTTGGGCGGAGTGCGCTGACGATGGTTGCGAGCAGGGTGTAGGGAAGGACGAAGCCGAGGCCGGAGAGGCTGATGGTATCGATGGGCGGGAGGATGATCTCGCGGGCATCGTTGCAGCCTAGAAATGTGGCGAGGGCTGGGTGATCGATGACCGGAAGCGTATCGCGGGCGTCGAAGGCATGCTGGCGGATGGAGCGGCCGAGTTGAATGACGTGGCGGCGGGTCTTACTGTTGGCGAGGCGAACGGTTGCCAGTTCCAGGAGATCGCGGAGCATGGGAAGGAGGTGCCGGGAATCGACTCCATAGCTGCGCGTCTTTGGGGGAGGCTTTTCTTTCATTTGCAGTTATCTGGTTCGTGAAGCGCGCTGTGCGGATTTTCTCATACATGGTGCGCTGGGGCGCCCGGGCGGCTGGATGAGGGAAGAGGCTTGGTAGAATCTAGGTGCCGATGTCAACAATGACTGCCATTACGCCCGAGATTCTTGCCAAGTATCAGCCTGTGATTGGGCTGGAGGTTCACGTTCAGCTTTTGACCGCGTCGAAGGCGTTTTGTGGCTGCGTGAATAAGTATGGTGGCGAGCCGAATACGCATATTTGTCCGACCTGCCTTGGGTTGCCGGGGGCGCTGCCGGTGTTGAATCGCAGGGCGGTGGAGTTTGCGGTGCTGGCGGCGAGGGCGATCAACTGCGAGATTCGCGAGACGAGTATTTTTGCGCGGAAGAATTATTTTTATCCGGACTCGCCGAAGGGGTACCAGATATCGCAGTACGATAAGCCGATTGCTGAGCATGGGTGGATCGAGGTTCCTGCATTTGACGCTGGTGGCGCTCCGATTACGAAGCGGATCGGTGTGACTCGTCTGCACCTGGAAGAAGATGCGGGCAAGAGTTTGCATGATGGGTTCGCGGACTCTGTGTCGAAGACGTATATCGATTTAAATCGGTGCGGGACGCCGCTGGTGGAGATTGTGAGTGAGCCGGATCTGCGGACTGCGGATGAGGTCTTTGAGTATCTGACGAAGCTGAAGGAGATTCTGCTGTATACCGGCGTGAGCGACTGCAATATGGAAGAAGGCTCACTGCGCTGCGACGCGAATGTGAGCGTGATGCTCAAAGGGGCGAAGGAGTTTGGTACTAAGGCCGAGGTGAAGAACGTTAACAGCTTTCGGTACATTCGCGCCGCGGTGGAGTACGAGATTGAGCGGCAGATCGGCGTGATCGAAGACGGTGGACGGGTGGTGCAGGAGTCGCGGCTTTGGAATAGTGCCGAAGGGCGGACTTACTCGATGCGGAGTAAGGAGCAGGCGCACGACTACCGGTATTTTCCTGAGCCTGATTTGCCGCCGCTGATTGTGGGTGCGGAGTGGCAGGCGGAGATTATGAAGATGCTGCCGGAGCTGCCGGAGGCGCGGCGGGCGCGGATGATCGCCGAGTATGAGATCAGCGCTCAGGACGCGGCTACGTTGACGGCGACGCGGGAGTTTGCCGATAGCTTTGAGGCGGCAGCCAAGAAGGCGAAGAGTCCTCGGCGTGTGGCTGCTTTGCTGACGAGCGAGTTGACGATGCGGCTGCGGCTGGCGGGTTTGGAGTTGGAGCAGTCGCCGGTGTCGATGGCTGGGATTGTGATGGCTGCGGATTTGGCGGAGTCTGGAGAGCTGTCGAGCAAGATGCTGAAGCAGCTGCTGGATATCAGCTTTGAGAAGAAGGAAGATTTCTCCGTCGTGTATGAGCGGGAGAAGCCGCAGCAGATCTCCGATACAGGTGCGATTGAGGCGATGATCGACGAGGTGATCGCGGCGAATCCGAAGCAGGTGGAACAGTATCGTGGCGGCAAGAAGACCGTGGCTGCATTTTTTGTGGGGAATGTGATGCGGCTGTCGAAGGGGCAGGCGAATCCGATGATGCTGAATGAGCTGGTGGTGAAGAAGCTGGATTCGCTTTAGAAGGAAACGAGAACTCACTAGCTAAATCACTAGATGGCAGGGCGTCTGGGTTGAGGTTTAATGGGCGGATGCGAGAGCGTGTCTGCTTATCGAAAGGTGTCCGTCGCGGGGTGTGCGTGGGTGTTGTGCTTGCTCTTATCGGGTGCCGGACTGAAGCGCCCTATGTGGTGCCGGAGACGCCGATGCCTCCGAACACGATACTTCTGTCGCAGATGATGCGGGAGCTTTCAGCGACGCCGGGATTTACCGATGCGTTGCTGGCGCAGTTGGATAGGGGGGGCAAGCATGGGCCCGCGCTGATGACCCCGAGGCTCATCAAGCGGCTGCGGGAGCTGATCCTTGGGAAGGACTGGCAGGGGCTGGATCGCTTTCCGGGATGGACGATGCAGGAGGTCAATCCGGCGGTAGGCGTCATCAACAAGGCGGTGACGAAGCATCCGGAGACACCGGTTGGGACGCCTTCCGGAGCGCCGACTGAGAAATGGCCGTCGGGTGCCGATAAGGGAGTGATTGCGGAGTATCTCGACCTGGGGAGTTATGCGCCGGATAAGGCGGAGACGGTGAGCCTTGATAAACCGTCGACTCTGCCGGGGCTTTCGAACGCAGAGCTGGTGAGTGAGATGGGAGCGGGGATTGTGCGCGGCGATGTGGGGAATCCTAAGCTTGCGCCGATGCATCCGGAGAGCCAGAGACTGGCGGACGTGTTGAACCGGCTGGGTCTGAACGCGTTGGAGGGAGCCGCTACTGTGACGGCGGAGGTTGATGGGAAGACGGCCACCACTCCGCAGGAACTGATGCAGGCGCTGGTTGCGACCGGCCATTCGCTGGTGGTCTACGATTCCCGATACTTTGCCAACTTCGGCCACTTTCACTTCAAGGGACAAGACGTAATGATGCCGTTTTACGTGAACTCGCAGATTGCGATTCCGGGGACAAACAGGTCGCTGCTGGTGCCGGTAAGTCATGCAGAGTATGAGTGGGAGATTCGCGGGCCTAAGGTGAATGCGGACGTGAGCTTCTACTTCGGCATCGACGGCAAGGCCGAGTTTCGCACGATGGATACGCTGGACCAGGCGTGGGTGCTTGGCCGCCATGCGCATGAGTATCGCAATGCGGATGCAGTAGAGGTGACGCGGCTGGCGGGGAAGATGTTGCTTGCGTATGTGCACCAGCATCTGCGACGGCCTGATCTGCCGTTTGGCGGGTACTATCCGCTGGGCGTGTGTCAGGATGGCGTGGCGGCGATCGAGAGGAAGATGACTGGGCACGACACGCTGTTTCCGAATACCACGGAGGCCGCGTTGTGGGATGATCCTCGCGATGCAGAGATCAACGCGATGATGATTGCGATACCGAAGGATCGGAATGGAGGGGCGCCGGCGCCGGAGAGAATCTTTGGGTCGTTACCGGTTACAGATTTTCAGTTGATTACGATTCCCGGGCTGGCCGCTGATCTTGAGGCAGTGCATGCGGCCTGGCAGGATGGATCGCTCGAGCGGACTCGATCGTGGATGGAGAAGATGACGTTGCGGCTTGTGGGTGTGGCAGTCGTCGTCGTGCTGGCGGGGATTGTGGTTTGGAGACGCCGCTTAGCTACGAAATGATCTTGTTGCAGGTTGCTCGCGATGCAACTCGTTTGCGGGGTCGCGGCCTCCTATGTAAGAGGGAGAATCAACCATGGCGACAAAGAAGGCAGCCAAGAAGTCTACGAAGAAAACATCTTCGAAGAAGAGCGGCGCGAAGAAGTCGAGTTCCTCGCGAAAATACAGTCCGTCGGCAGGCAAGAACGTCGAACGCGAGATGAAGGAGATGAAGCAGGGCAAACTAAAGAGCGGCCGAAACGGCAAAAAAGTGACCAGCCGCAAGCAGGCGATTGCGATTGGACTTTCTGAGGCGCGTAAGGAAGGAAAGAAGGTTCCTGCGAAGAAGTCTTAGTTTTTTTTGCGCTTAATTCGCATGCGAAGCAGCCCTCCGAGAGGGAGGACCGCTTCGCATTTTTATTTCTTGTCCGATGAAGCCGCGGCTGGGGCAGCAGCGGCCGGCGCTGGCGCGGCGCTTTCCTTGCTGGAAGTCGAGTCGGTTGTTGGTTTCGAATCGGTGCTGGGCTTGGAGTCGCTGCTGGTGGCTTTGCCGGCACCGTCGCCGGAGGATTTAGGTTTGGCGTTGCCGTAGCCGTCGGCGTACCAGCCGTGGCCTTTGAAGCTGACGGCGGGGGCGGAGAGGACACGTTCGAGCGGTCCGCCGCAGTGAGGACAGACGGTGATCTCGGGATCAGAGAATTTCTGGATCTTTTCGGTGTGCTTGTGGCAGGAGATGCATTTGTATTCGTAGAGCGGCATGATGTTCTTTCTTTATCTAGCTTATTGTGATGCGGGACGAAGCGCGACGATTCAACGGCGCTGCGTCCGGGCTTAAGACGGTCATAGTTTGCCTAGTTCGATGAGGCGGACGCTGGCGATGGCTTCTACTTTGCGCAGGGCGTCGATGGCTGCGGTGGCGGAGGCGGCCGAGGGGACGTCGATCTGGACGACAGCGATGGCCTGGCCCTGGGGGACGCGTTGAGAGCGGGCCGAGGTTCCGGCTGCGCGGCCGAGAGCGAAGTTGGCGATGTTGACGGAGTGCTCGCCGAGGATGGTGCCGATGCGGCCGACGACGCCGGGGACGTCGTGGTTGCGGATGGCGACGAGGGTGCCGTGGAGGGGGGCTTCGATGTCGATGCCATCGTAGCTGAGGAGGCGTGGCGATGTTCCGTGAAGGACGGTAGCCTCAGCGCTGGTGTCGCCGTCGGAGGAGTGCAGGACGAGCTTGAGGACCGAGCCCACGCCGCCGGTGGTGAACTCCTTCTTGTCTTCCTGGATGCGGATTCCACGCTCGGCTGCGATGGCGGCGGCGTTGATGCGGTTGGCGGTGGCGCCTTCGCCATCGGTGCCGTTGAAGATGCCGGCGATGGCTGCGTTGCGGATGAGGTCGGTTTTGCCGGAGGCGAGGCGGCCGGTGTAGTTGATCTGGATGTTTTCCAGATTTCCGGGCGTCGCGTGGGAGAGGAAGTGTCCGAGGCGCTCGGCCATCTCGATGTAGGGGGCGATCTCGATGTACTCCTCGTGGGAGAGGGAGGGTAGGTTGACGGCGTTCTGCACGACTCCGAGCTTGAGGTAGTCGCGGACCTGCATGGCGAGCTGGATGCCTATGGCCTCCTGGGCCTCGTCGGTTGCGCCGGCGATGTGGGGAGAGAGGATGACGTTATCGAGGTTGAAGAAGGGCGAGTCTTTGAGGGGCTCCTGGTGGAAGACGTCGAGGGCGGCTCCGGCGATGTGGCCGGATTTGATGGCCTCCGCCAGGGCTTGTTCGACGATGAGCTCGCCGCGGGCGCAGTTGATGATGCGGATGCCCTTCTTCATGATGCGAATGGAGGTCTGATTGATGAGACCTTCGGTCTGGGTGGTGAGGCCTACGTGGAGAGTGAGGTAGTCGGAGGATTTCAGGATCTCGTCGATGGGGACGAGGGCTACGTTGTTCTCGCGGGCGATGACGGGGGCGACGAAGGGATCGTAGCCGATGAGGTGCATGCCGAAGCTGGCGGCGCGGCGCGCGACTTCTAGTCCGATGCGGCCGAGGCCTACGATGCCGAGGGTCTTGCCGCGGAGCTCGGAGCCCTGGAGAGATTTTTTCTCCCATTTGCCGTTATGCATGGTCACGTTCGCGCGGGGGATGGAGCGGGCGAGCGAGATCATGAGGCCGAGGGTGAGCTCGGCTACGGCGACGGCGTTGGCGCCGGGGGTGTTCATGACGACGATGCCGCGGTGGGTGGCGGCGTCGGTGTCGATGTTGTCTACGCCTACGCCGGCGCGGCCGATGACGCGGAGTTTGGGAGCGGACTCGAGGAGTTTGGCGTCGGCCTGAACGGCGGATCGGACGACGAGAGCGTCGGCGTCGGCGAGTTCGGCGGCCAGACCGTTTTTAATCTGGTCGGGGGTGACGATCTGCCAGCCGGGCTCCTGCTGAAAGACGGCCAGGGTGGCGGGCGAGACTTTTTCGGCTAGAACGATCTTCAAGGCTTACCTCGATGCTCGGGAAGGGGTGTCCCTCCCCGGGTAGAAAAAGCTGCTAAAGTCTTCCAAATACAAGGCTTAGGTTTGGACTTGGCGGTGGGTGTAGCTCTTAAAGTCTTGTAAACGTTGGCGTTGCACTGCAAGGTGTTGAAGATGCTTGAGTTACGACTGGTGACCGACATGATTTTATGTCCCGTTCCTCCATTGTAGCCAATCCGGAGGGGCAGTCTTGTCAAGTGAGGAAGATTGGGGAGTTTGAGGAATCGGGAAATCGCAGGCTCTATTTGCCGGAGTCATCATACGCAGTGGACTTCGGTAGAAAAACACGAACGGTCGTGCCGTGATTCTCCGCGTCATTGCTGCTTTCAATCGCGATCTGGCCTCCGTGGCCTTCGACAAACTGCTTTGCGACAAACAGCCCAATGCCCGTTCCCACGGTATTGCGGGTTGTGAAGAAGGCGTCGAACACCTTTGGCAGATGCTCGGCTGCAATCCCCCCACCCTCATCCTGGACGGTCAGAACAATCCCATCCGGTGAACCTTCCACGTCCTTGACCGAGATGGACAGAACGCCGCCTGTCGGCATCGCGTAGATCGAATTTGCGATCAAGTTCGAGATCACCTGCATCATTTCTCCGCGGCGCAACACAATTTTGCGTGGCGAATCGAGCGAGGTCCTGATCTGAATGCCGGCCGCTTTACACCGTGGCTCGTAGATCGTGATTGCGTGCAGCGCGATCTCTGTGAGCGAGGCCTTGCTTGCCGAAGCGTGTTCACGGTAGTAGCCGAGCGTCTGCTTGGCGATGTGCGAGACACGGCTAAGTTCTTCTTCAGCAGAGCTGAGGTAGTTGATGCCGACAGGGTCGGTGATCATGGGGCGGAGAAGGTAGAGCAGATTCATCACCGCCTCGAGGGGGTTGTTGATCTCATGCGCGATCGTCGCGGCCATGCGGCCTGTCGCGGCAATCTTTTCGGCCTGCAACAAGGACTGTTCGATCCGTTTGCGCCCTGAGATATCGCGAAGAATCTTGGAGGCCCCAATGACTCGTCCGAGCTCATCCCTCAGCGGCGACACCGTAAGCGAGACATCGATCAGTTGACCGCTTTTGGTAAGACGCACGGTTTCGAAGTGTTCGATCCGCTTTCCGGCGCGAATGTTTTCAATGATGGTCTTTTCGTCGGAATGGAGATGCTCCGGAATGAGTTTGAGGATCGACGCGCCAACCATCTCCTCTGCCGCATAGCCGAAGACGCGCGTGGCAGCCGCATTCCAGCTCGTGATGATGCCATTCAGGTCCTTGCTCAGGATCACATCGTCGGAGGATTCGACGATGGCCGCGAGTTCACCCAGGCGCTTGGAGCTATCCCGCAGTGCCTCCTGACCCCTCTTGACGTCGGTGATATCCCGTATCGTGCCGAGGATTTGTCCGGCCGAACCATGCATCTTTGGCTGAAGTTGCCCACAAACCTCGATCCAACGCAGAGTCTTATCGGGAAGGTAGATCATTCCCTCGAACTGGAACGGCTCGCCGTTTTGCAGCGTCGATTCCATGGCCTGTCGAAATGCCTGCCGGTAATCGGGATGCACAACCTCGTTGATGAATGCGGTGCCGTTGACGGAACCTTCTTCGCGCGTCCGCCCGAAGATCTCGTACATGCGGTCATTTTCCCAGATTCCACGATCTTCAAGGGTGTCCCACATGAACACTCCCAGATTCGCGACCTCGGTCGCCAGCTTCAGTCTGGTCTCACTTTCGCGAAGCCTCCGAGCTCCCGTCACGATCTCGGTTGTGTTGCGGTAAGCATCGTAGACGCCTGCGATCCTGCCATTCTCATAGACCGGGATGAGGGAATAGCTCCAGTAATGTTCCTCGAGGACTCCGTTCAGGTAGATCGGGATGAACATGTTGTCTCGTACCGCTGTCTCGCCCCGGTAGAAACAGCCTTCCAGATCGGCGCTGACCAGGTCCCAGGCCTCATGGAAGACATCGCGGTAAAGACCGCCGAGCGCAGTGGGATGCTTTCCCATCAGGGTGGGGATTCCCGAATCGTTGTAGAGGAACACCATCTGCGGACCCCAGGAGAGGATGGTTGGAAATGGTGAATGCAACATGAGATTTACGGTCGCGACCAGGGTCTCGGACCAGTCCTCGATTGGCCCCAAGGGTGTCGCCGCCCAGTCGTGGGCTCGAATGCGATCAGCCATCTCGCTGGTCCCGGTAATCAGGGTCTTCGCTCGTGCTTTCAGCGTGGGTGTATTCATAGAATGAACCGCTCGGACATCGTGCTTTCTAGTATCTACTAACGTTCGCAGACCTGGGAATGTTGCGTCTGGTCTCTGTCATCCATCCGCCAGACGCGAAGGGTGGAGCCAGCTGCGGAGGTAAGCCGGAGCGTCCTTCGGGCCGCTGCGGTCTC
>DATMPD010000170.1:0-4186 GCA_035567955.1 Edaphobacter sp. | reverse complement strand
GAATTGCTTTTCGATCGTCCAGTCCTCGAGCGATTTGAGGTCCATGTTGTCGTAGAGGGGATTGCTGCTGCGGACGGTGTACCAAAAGATCTGGCCGACAGGACTCCAGTCGGTGCCGATCTGCGGCTGCAGCCCCGCGGGGAGGGTGACCTGGGTGAGACGTTCCACAACCTTTTCGCGGTTCCAGTCGTTCACCGACTCGTCATCGAAGATGAGCGTGAGGCTTGAGAGCCCAGCCAGCGAGGTTGACCGCAGGTGGGTCATGTGCGGAATGCCAGCCATCTGGATCTCGAGCGGGACGGTGACCTGCTGCTCGATCTCTTCGGCCGCGCGTCCGGGCCATTGCGTGATGATCTGAACGTAGTTGTTGGCGACGTCGGGGTAGGCTTCCACGGGCAGGTTGTGGAACGAGATAATGCCCCAGGCGAAGAGCATGATAGCGAGTCCAAGGACCAGCCAGCGGTTGTTCAGCGCAAAATCGACGAGACCGCGAATCATTACTGGTCCGCCGTATTCTGCAGCGCCAGAGCGTTTGAAACGACCTGCTGGCCCACGTCGATGCCTGAGAGAATCTCCTGCATATTGCCCGGCAAGGTGTCTCCGCCCCGCACCGGCACGCGGCGGAATTTGCTGTCGCCGGCGGGGATATAGACCCAGTCGCGATCGTGCAGGTGGAGCACAGCCGTGGCGGGCACCTGGGCGCGTGTCTCGAGGGTCTTTCCATGGATGGTCGCCGTAGCAAACATTCCTACGCGCATCAGGGTGTTGGGGTTGTCGACCTGAATCCGCACTTTGGCGGTGCGAATCTGCGGGTCGAGCACGGCGCCAATGTCGCTGACTACGCCGGTCAAAACTCGATCGGGATAGGCTGTGAGGCGAATGTCCGCCTTCTGCCCGAGATGCACAAGGGGGAGATTGTTCTCGTAGACGTCGCAGATGATCCAGACGTGCGACAGGTCGGCGATGGTAAAGGCGTTGGCCGAGCCGGCATAGGTTACGCCAGCAGCGCCGGCGGCGGTTACATTTTGCGCGATGATGTACCCGGAGGTGGGAGCATAGACCTTCACGGTTGCCGCAGGATGGTTTTTGTCGACACCAAGGACATGCAACTGTTCTTCCGAAGCAGAGAGCGCGGCTTTTGCATCGTCCTCGGCATTCTGGGCGATCTCGACCTGGCTGTTTGGAATGGCACCTTTTTCGTTCAGGATCTTGGCGCGATTAAGCTGCACCTGGGCCAGGCGTTCATCGTTGACGGCCTTGAGGTACTGGCCAAAGGCACCGGATACGTCGGTGCTCTGTACGTCCATAAGAAGCTGGCCCTTTTTGACGTAATCGCCGATGCGGGCGTGGACGTCGACCACACGGCCGGAGGCGATGGAGATAACAGGGACTGTGCGGGAGATGTCGGGATTGACCGTGCCGGTGACCTGGATGGTCGAAGTCGCCGCATGGCTGGTCGCCGCTACAAGTGTGAACTGTTCGGGGTGATCCACGTGAACCAGATTCACGTCCGTGTCGGTCTGGACGATGGCCGCGGGGGGAGCTTCGTTTTTGGGATCGGACGGCTTACCGTTGCATCCGGCCAACAGATAGGTGCCGAAACAAAACAAGATCGTGCAAGGATGCCTGAAACCTGCTGAACTCATCACTTAAAGTTGTTATCCCTCAATTTGAGACTATCCGATACATGCTGTCTGAAGCGCGGCCCCAAAACCGTGTATCTCTTCAAGACGAGACTGAACTGTCTAAAGTCTAATTTCGAACAGCCATGATTTCACATTCGCCGGTACAGAAATCATGCAGTTAGCCATCGATGGCAGCCGATCAGATGCGATGAAAAAGCATAAAGCTCCTGCAAAAATATGACCCTTGTTTATGCTTGTAAACACCAGGTTCGCAAAGAAGTTACGCTGGGATGGATCACGATTTCCATTCATCGCCCTCTAACATGTCCCCGGGGGCGGGCCTTGTCGCTTCGAAGATGGCCCCTTGTGCAGTGATAGGCATACCTGATTGGAGTACGCCAGGAGAAACTATGATTCAACTACCAGACAACGGGTTGATTCACCTCAGCAGCCCTCACACCGTGATGGAGACTTTGGCGCGACTGGAGACAATTGTTCAGGCGAAAGGATTGACCATCCTGGCGCGGATCGACCACAGTGGCGATGCAGCTAAAGCGGGTCTGCAGATGCGGCCGACGAAACTGCTCATTTTTGGTAATGCGAAATCGGGAACGCCACTGATGGTCGCTTCGCCCAGTGTCGCGATCGACCTGCCACTGAAAGCATTGGTCTGGCAGGATGACGCCGGTAAGGTTTGGCTCTCATACAACACTCCGGACTATTTGAAGGAACGGCATGGCATCCCGGAAGACCTGCTGCAAAACATCGCCGGCATCGGTCCGATTTGCTCAGAAGCCGTGCGGTAGGGTCATGGTTGCGTCTCAGGACGCGTGTGGGGTTCAAGGCGAGGTTCGCTCTTTTCTAAGTGTGTCAGGTGCGATATTGCAGATGGAGGCATCGAGTAACTCCACCATGTGAAACGTCGGCATGGTCTGCAGGCCGCGTCTGCGGAGGCCACTCATGAGTTGCAGAAGGCAACCGGGGTTAGCCGAGATAACTGCTTCCGCCCTGGTGGCCAGCAGCTTTTCTACTTTACGATCGCCAAGCTGACTGGCGGGCTCCGGATTCAGAAGATTGTAGACGCCGGCGGAACCGCAGCACAGGCTGGCCTCTTCGACCTCGACGACTTCCAAGCCGGGAATGGTGGAGAGGAGGCGGCGAGGTTGCTCGTGGACGGCTTGAGCATGACGGAGGTGGCAGGCGTCGTGATACGCCACGCGCATAGGCAGGGGATGGCGCGGAGATTGCGTGGGCAGGTCGCAAAGGATTTCGGAGATGTCCTTGCACTTTGCGCTGAAGGCTGCGGCGCGAGTCGCCCAGACGGGATCATCACGGAGGATGTGGCCGTACTCTTTCATCGTCGAACCGCATCCTGCAGCATTGATAACGATGGTATCTACGTTGGACGATTCAAAGGCGGCGATCATCTGGCGCGCTAAATGGGCCGCCTGATCTTCGAGGCCGGAGTGGACCATGAGGGCGCCGCAGCAGGGTTGAGACGGCGGGATGAAAACCTCACAGCCTTCGGCGGCGAGCACGCGGGCTGTGGCCTCGTTGACGTGCTGGAAAAAGACCTGCTGAACACAGCCGGAGAGCATGCCGACACGGCGTCGCGGTGCAGAGGTCGCAGCAACGTGTGTTGGAAGATGCTGGAACAAGTTGGCAGGAACCCGGGGGAGAAGCGATTCCATTGCGGCCATGCGCTTTGGGAGAAGGCGTAGGACGCCGGCGGCGCGGATGAGGCGCTGCAGTCCGGAGCGCTGATAGAGGAGCATCGGGAGAGCAAGAAGGCGCAGGCGGTTGGCGTACGGGAACGTGGCGAAGAGGAGTTTGCGGAAGACCGTGTCGGCGATCGGTCGAGGGATGTTGCGTTCGACCTGAGCGCGCGTATCTTCGATGAGCTTGTCGTATTGAACTCCGGAGGGGCAGGCCGTCATGCAGGCCATGCAGCCGAGGCAATTATCCATGTGCAGGCGAAACCGCTGATCGAGTGGAGCTTCGCCCTGCGTCGATTTTTTCATCATGTAGATGCGGCCGCGAGGAGAGTCCATCTCTTCGCCCCACAGGACGTAGGTGGGGCACGCCGGCAGGCAGAAGCCACAGTGGACGCAATCGTCGATCAACGCTGTGTCCGGCGGATGATGGGGATCGAAGCTCGAGGGCTTGGGTGACTTGAGCTGTGTAAGCTGTTCCATTCTAGATTCCACCAACAAAACGGCCGGGGTTCAGGATGCGGTTGGGGTCGAAGCGATGCTTGAGCTCGCGCATGAGGGGAAGGGTGTCGGCGGGCACAGTGGACGCGACAGGGCTTGCATGCGCCGGGAGATGAAGAACCGTGAGAGAGCCTCCGATGGCTTCGAGCTTTACACGAAGGCGCTCGAGTTGGCTGGATGAAGCCGCGGGGATACTCGCGGTCATGATGCCCGTGGCCTGCGTAACTGACGTTCCACCCAGAGTGCGAATCGTTGCGGCGATTGGCAAGATATCCGAGGGAAGCATCGTTGCTTTTACGACGAAACATTCTGTCTGATCGAAGTGTTCCTGCCTCGCGTTCCATACAT
>DATMPD010000169.1:0-4334 GCA_035567955.1 Edaphobacter sp. | reverse complement strand
CCGGCGTAGGCGAAGGCGATAAACTTCGCCATCGCGGGAATGCCGAGTTGCGCGGCGCGCTCGGCCGACATAACGACAGCGGCGGCGGCTCCGTCAGAGGTCTGCGATGAGTTGCCGGCGGTGACGGTTCCTTTGGCGTGGAAGACGGGCTTCAGCTTGGCCAGGGCGTCGAGCGAAGTGTCGGCGCGCGGGCCTTCGTCCTGCTTGAAGGTGGATTCGACGGGCTTGGCTTTGGGCTTGTTCCCGTTGGGGCCGTTCAGAGTTGTATTTGTAACCGTGATGGGAACGATCTCGTCTTCGAATTTTCCGGAGGAAATGGCAGCGAGCGCCTTCTGGTGGCTCTCGTAGGAGAACTGGTCCATCTGCTCGCGGGTGATGCCGTAGTGGGTCGCGACGCGCTCGGCGGTGAGGCCCATGGACATGTAGGAGCCGGGGTAGTTGTCGACCAGCCAGGGGTTGACCGAGATTTTGTTGCCTCCCATGGGCACGCAGGACATGCTCTCGGTGCCGCCGGCGACGATGACTTCGGCACTGCCGCCGCGGATGCGGTCGGCGGCGAGCGCGATGGACTGCAGGCCGGAGGCGCAGTAACGGTTGATGGTCATGCCGGCGGTTGTGATGGGAAGACCGGCGCGAAAGCTGGCGACGCGGGCGACGTTCATGCCCTGCTCGGCTTCGGGCATGGCGCAGCCAAGGATGACGTCCTCGATCTCGGACTTGTCGAGCTGCGGAATGCGCTCCAGTGCGCCGTTGATGGCGAAGGCGGCGAGATCGTCTGGGCGTGTGGTGCGTAGCGTGCCGCGTGGGGCCTTGCCAACGGCAGTGCGAACGGCGGATGCGATGATGACGTCTTTCATACTGACTCCTGTTCCTAATTCCTCAGCGGCTTGCCGGTCTTCAGGGTGAACGCGATGCGCTCCTGCGTCTTCTTCTCTCCGCACAGCGAGAGGAAGGCTTCGCGTTCGAGATCGAGCAGGTATTGCTCGGTGACCGGCGTGCCGGGTGTGACTTTGCCGCCGCAGAGCGCGTACGCAACCCAGTTGGCGATTTTTACGTCGTGGTCGGAGATGTAGTGGCCTTCGCGCATGGTCCACACGGCTAGTTTCAGTGTCGCGAGCACGCTCTCTCCCGGGGCTGCAATGTCGGTACGCGGTGTGGGAGCGCTGTAGCCCGCGTCGGCGATGGCGCGTGCCTTGGTCTTCGCGTCGGTCAGCAGGCGCTCGCGGTTCGTGGTGGTGGCGTCGGATGGTTTGAAGAAGCCCATCGCGCGGGCTTCCGCGGCAGAGGTCGAGACCTTGGCCATGGCGATGGTTTCGAAGTTTTTCTTCAGCGCTTCGAAGATCTCGACGCCTTCGCCGCGGGCGTCGGGACGGATGCTCGAACCGGCTTCGACGCTGCGGATGGTCATCTCTTTACAGCCGCCGCCGCCGGGGATCAGGCCGACTCCAGCTTCGACGAGGCCCATGTAAAGCTCGGCATGCGGCTGGCGCGCTGCCGCATGAAGCGAGATCTCGACGCCTCCACCAAGACACATACCGTAGGGGGCTACGACCACCGGACGCGGGCAAAACTTGATCGCCTGCGTCATGTTCTGGAAAGCGCGGACGGCCATCTCGACTTCGTCCCATTCCTCCTCCTGGATGCCGAGGAGAAGCTGCATGAGATTTGCGCCTACGGAGAAGTTGGCAGAGTCGCCGGTGATGACGAAGGCCTCGAAGTTGTTGACGATCTCGCCTGATGGCTTGAGCGTCTGGGTGATCAGATTGACGATGTCGTCGCCCAGCGCGTTCATCTTCGAGTGCAGCTCGATCGCCGCGACTCCTTCGCCGAGATCGATGACGGAAGCTCCAGGATTCTTCTTGACGACGCCCTTGGCTTTCTTGATGGTGGCGAGAGAGGTGACGCCTTCCGCTACCGGGACAGGCTTGTAGGTAGAGGAGATGGGATCGAAGTACTCGCGGCCGCTGGAGATGCCGGGGCAGTCGCGGTACCAGGTGGGGTTCGGTTCGTTCTGCTCGGCGGCGTAGGCGAGAAGCTTTTCAACGTTCGGTGAAACAGGCGCTCCAGCGGCGCGCATCTTTTCGGTTGTGGCGCGAACGCCGGCGGCATCGAACATCTCGAAGGGGCCGAGTTCCCAGTTGTAGCCGGCCTTCATCGCCTGATCGATCTCGACGAGATTGTCGGCAATTTCGGGAACCCGGTTCGCACTGTAGGTGAAGAGCTCGGTGAGGAAGGGCCAGTAGAAGGCGGCGGCTTTGTCCTTGCCCGCGTCGCCGTGAAGAAGCTGCGCGATGCGAGCGTGTGTGTGCTCCACGTTCTTCGCCATCTCGATCGCGGGAAATTTGGGCCGCATGCTTGGCTTGTAGTCGAGGGTCTGCCAATCGAGGACGTGGCGCAGGTCGCGGCCTTCGGGATCCTTGCCCTCCTTTTTGTAAAAGCCTTGTTTCGCCTTGTCGCCCAGCCACTTGTTCTCGAGCATCCTGTCGATAAACGGCGCGAGCCCCACGTCGGCGCGCTCGTCTTTGATCTTCTCTGCCTGCGCGGAGAAGTTCTTCGCCACATGCGCCATCACATCGACACCGACCATGTCGCCGAGACGAAAGGTTCCCGTCTTCGGCCAGCCGATCGCAGCGCCGGTCAACGTGTCCACTTCTTCGATCGTGAGGCCCTGCTGCTGCATCAGGCGGATCGCGTTGCTCATCGAGAACGTGCCGATGCGGTTCGCGATGAAGTTCGGCGTGTCGTGCGCGTGGACGATCGCCTTCCCCAGGCGCAGGTCGCAGAAGCGTTCGACGGCGGCCATATCGGCGGGATCGGTGTCCGGCGTCGCGATGATCTCTAGCAACCGCATGTAGCGCGGCGGATTGAAGAAGTGGGTGCCGAACCAGTGGCGGCGCAGTTCCATGGGCATGCCTTCGACGATCTCGTGGATGGGCAGGCCGCTGGTGTTGCTGGTGAGGATGGAGTCGGGGCGGCGATGCTGCTGCACCTTGTTGAGCAGCGCTCGCTTGATCTCCATGTTTTCGGCGACCACTTCGATGATCCAGTCGCAGCCGGCGATGAGCGCAAGATCGTCGTCGAAGTTGCCGATGGTGAGGAGCCGTACGCTGTCGAGCGAGTAAAACGCCGCGGGCTTCGACTTTTTCAATCCATCGAGAGCGGCGAGGACAATCTTGTTTCGCTCCGGCTTCGGTGCGCTGGCGTCGGTCCCTGGCGGAACAATGTCGAGCAGAACGACGGGAAGGCCTGCGTTGGTGAAGTGAGCTGCAATGCGCGAGCCCATGGTTCCAGCTCCGAGGACAGCCACCTTATTGATTTGTCTGTGCTGGGTCGAGGGTGAAGCGGTACTGCTGGGGGGCATGTTGCAGGCTCCGGCGGGCAATATGCCCGCACGAAGCGAAGCATACTGAATGACCATTCATTTCGTCAAGTGAACGCTCGGTCAATCTCGCAAGCCTTTGATTTTATGGTCTAAACCATCGATGGCAGCCGAGACTGGGTATTATGGCCAAAGCGAAATTTGTACGAACAAAAAGGGGTGATACAAGATGGGGATGGCGACGCGACGGGAGTTTTTGGCATCGGCTGTTGGAACCGCTGGCTACCTTGCTTCTCAATTGGCGTGGGCCAAGGACGCTACCACTCCCTATGATCTGGTCGCGGCGACTGACCGGGCGCGGATTCTCGCCGCGGCGAACCGATATCTCTCCGAGCAGCCGATCACGGTGACCTCCTCGCACAGCGAACGGAGCAAGGGCGGCTCGCATGACTATTTCTCCGAGGGTGATTACTGGTGGCCTGATACGCAGAATCCAAACGGCCCCTATATACGACGCGACGGCTTTACCAATCCTGCCAACTTCGACGATCACCGCAAGGCAATGGTGCGGTTGAGCCTTATCGTTCCCGCACTGGCGGCGGCTTGGGAGCTGACCGGAGAGAAGAAGTACGCCGATCATGCTGGGAAACATCTACGTGCGTGGTTCGTCGATCCGGCTACGAAGATGAATGCGAACCTCGAATATGCGCAGGCGATCTTCAATTTGAATCAAGGACGCGGCACGGGGATTATCGACACACTGCATCTGGTCGAGCCGGTCCGCGCGGCGACCGTGCTGGCGAATGGCGGCGTGCTAGAAGGCTCGGCCGCAATTAAGGGCTGGTTCTCCGAATATCTCAGCTGGATGCGCAACTCGAAAAACGGCCAAGAGGAGCGCGACGCCAAGAACAACCACGGAAGCTGCTGGGTGATGCAGGCTGCCGAGTTTGCTCGCTTCATTGGCAACGCCGAGGTGATGACATGGTGCCGCGAACGTTTCAAGTCAGTTCTGGCG
>DATMPD010000168.1:0-4380 GCA_035567955.1 Edaphobacter sp. | reverse complement strand
CGGAGTGAGCTTCGCTGCGGCCGGCGTAACCTTCGTTGCCGCGGGCGTGACGTTCGCTGTCGCGAGAGAATGCCTTGCGGGGAGCGAAGTCTTTCGGGCCGCGTTCGCTCGATTCGAAGCTGCCTGATTTGCGCGGTCCGCCGAAGGGTTTATCGGCGAAGCTGCGACGAGGTGGACGGCTGTCGCCGGAGTCGCGGCCGGGACGGGGGGTGTACTCGCGGCGCGGTGGGCGGCTGTCGCTGCTGTCACGGCTGAAGGAGGGTTTGCCGGCGAAGCCCTCGCGCTTGCGTCCGAAAGTGCCTGGCTTGGAGAAGGTCTTGCGTGGGCGGTCGCTTGATTCGCCGCCTGCGTCGTTGTAGGGACGCGGGGTGTATTCGCGGCGCGGAGGGCGGGAGTCGCTGGAGCCTTCGGCGCGGCGGAAGGCGGGGCGGTCGCCTTTGAAAGCGGGAGGGTCGGCGTTGAAGCGTGGCTTGCTGCCGAAGCTTGGTTTGTTGTCGAAGGATGGCTTGGAGCCGAAAGGGGGTTTGGAGCCGAAGGCGGGACGCTTCCCTGCCCGGTCTGTTCTGTCGTTGGCGGGTTTGCGGTCGTAGATGCGTGGGGTTTTGGGGAGAGACGATGTGTCCGTGTCGTCTTGTACTCGGGATGGAGATTGTGCGGCAGCGAGGCGGTCGGCTTTTTCTTCTTCCCAGGGCTTGGTGAAGCTTGGACGGTCGGGACGGTTGGATTCGCGTGTGAAGGGCCGGCGTTCGCGGGGGGTGGGGCGGTCTTCTGGATTGCGACCTGGTTTGGTTACAAATCCAGTGCCGACCTTGCGGGGCTTGGGGATGAACTTCTTGATGCGCGCCGATGTTTCGGTTGGTTCGTTAGAGTCGCCTTCGGTGGTGACGACGATGGCGTCGATGGCGTCGGGGGCGGGCGTTGCGACGGTGAGGAATGCGGGGAGTTCGCCGGTGACGTGGAGGACGGTGCGGCCTTCGACGGCTACTGTTTCGAGCTGACGG
This sequence comes from Edaphobacter sp., assembly GCA_035567955.1. Taxonomy (GTDB): domain Bacteria; phylum Acidobacteriota; class Terriglobia; order Terriglobales; family Acidobacteriaceae; genus Edaphobacter. Next base: position 3,379 of record DATMPD010000168.1, on the reverse strand, counting down.
GCGGAGAGGAGCGCGTGGATGACGTCGCGAATGCGCGAGCGCGCGGCGACGGGTGAGAGGAAGGTTTCGATCTCTTCCGCAGACGCTACGATGGCCTGGCCGAGGTAGAGCGAGATGAGGGCGGAGAGGGCGGTGGGCTGGCCGGCGTTGGCTCCGGCTTTGATCTGCTTGGTGAAGCGGGTGGTGGTGAGTTCCCAGAGGGTGGGTGCGCCGTCGGGTTGGGGGACGGGGAGGACGCGGAGGTGCTGCCATAGTTCGGTGAGGGCTCGGAGGACGGCGGTCTCGGTGACTTCTTTGCCGAGTTCGGTGGCGAGAGCGTAGGCGGAGAGGCCGGCGGCGGAGAGGCCTGAATCTTTCGCCTGTTCGGCCAGGAGGGTGTAGGTGTTCAGGGCGAGGGGAGAGACCTTGGTGGCGCCGCTGGTGGCGGGGGGCTGCTTCCAGGCCTTGTCGCCGCGGAGGGTGAAGATGTAGGGGAAGGCGAGAGGGGAGACGAGGAAGTCGGGTGTCTCGGTGCCGATGCCGGTGGGATTGCCGAGGAGGTTGAGAGGAATGGCTCCGCCGTCGAGGATGAGGCGGGAGAGGAGGCTGCGGGAGGGTTCGGTGTCGGCTAGCGTGGGGGTTGCCTTTGCGCTGCCCAGGGTGGCTTCGACGAACGAAGGCGCGGGGGCGGGGAGCTGTGCGGCGCGGGGGGTGAAGAGTACGAGGCCGGAGGTGTTGAGCCAGTCGCGGAGCATGTTGATGGTGAGGATGGGGTCGGCGTTGTGACGCCAATGACTGACGCGGGCGGCGGCGAGCTGATCGGCCGTAGGGGTGCTTAGGGTACTCAAGGTGTTGCCTTCCTGCTGGGGCGAGGGTACCGCACAACAGCAAATCCTCAGCCTGGGCTGATGGATGACGATCTTCGGTTCTGCGGGGCTACGTGGGACTCTGTTTTGAGTCAGAGATCCGCTGCACGTCTCTCTAAGGATACCGCAAAAAGATGGACTTTGGACGCGGCCAAGGACAACATCAACCTGGATAGCGGAACCAGGCTGATGCTGAGTGTGGCTCATGGGGGTTCCCCTGTGGGACAGTAGAGGTTGATGAAGAAACCATGAGCGGTCCTGAGGTTTGGGCCGCTTTTGTTTTGGATCGAGTGTCGGGTATTGAGTATCGAATATGTTGGCTGGAGATGCTGGCAGGTCGTGGTTGGCTGTGTGTGAGTGTGAACAGCGAACCAACCTTGAAGCCAGACGCAATCGGAGGCCATTGTGTACAAGAGGATGATGGTTGCTTATGACGAGTCGCAGGAGGCGCAGCGGGCGCTGACGCGTGCCATCGAAATGGCGAGGTTGATGGAAGCGGAGCTGCGACTGGTTACCGTGTCTGAGCCTCTGCCTGCTTACGTCGCCTACGCGGATGTGGGGTTTCCGGGAGCGAAGCGAATGCTCGCCGATGAACGGCAGAACTTCTACGACAAGCTGCAGGAGGAGGCCAAAGTGCGCGCCGCCGAGAACGGCATTGTGGCTGATGGCGTGATCGTGGAAGGCGATGAGGTGCAGAGCATAGTTGACAGCATCACTTCATGGCACGCAGACCTTCTGGTGATTGGGCGGCGCCACCATTCGTCGCCGTTGACGCGGATCTGGGGCGGCACGGTACATGAGATCGCGGAGAGGACGAGGTGCAATATTCTGGCGGTCTAGATTCCGCGGTCGCCAAAATTAGCACCGTCGCGACGGGTTGGATGATTGCTCACCAGACATACAGTATGATCTTTGTTTTATTGGGGACTACGGGGCGACTATGTTTTGATTCAACGCTCCTTCGACGTCTTAGGTAGGGATATCGTAGAGTGGATGACGCCGTTCCGAAGGATCGCTGATTGGTGAACTCTTTTTCTTAGGGAATGTTTGCGGGAAGTCGGGGAATCCTCTGGGTCAATATTTGATAAAAGGTCTGGCGATCGATGTCTGTTCTTCGCGAGGAGGCGTCGGATCTGCCGAAAAGAGAGGAGATGCCATGAAACATATTTTGCTGTTACCGGCTGCTATGGTTGCGATTGCCCTTCATGGGCAGACAACTGCTGTGGACCCAATACGCGGGGCGAGGGTCAATGCGGAGTTGACGAAACGAATTGATGCGAAGAAGGCGAAGGTTGGCGACACTGTCGAGGCCAAGACGACAAATGCGGTCAAGCTGCCGGACGGGACCGAGCTTCCGAAGGGAACAAAGCTGGCAGGGAAGGTGACGGATGTGAGGGCAAGATCAAACTCCGACAAGACATCGCATATTGCCTTCAATCTGGATGAGGCGTTGATGAAAGATGGGCGCGAAGTGCCGTTAAGAGTGATTGTGATGTCGGCTACGGTTCCTTTTGACGCGCCGCCGGATACTTCCGGCATGACGGGCAGCGCACGTGGACCTGCTACCCAGAGCGGTGGGGCTGGAGTGTCTCCAACTCCCACGACTACTCCGGGACAATATGTGCAGCAGAGCGCTATGAGCAATGGCATGCAGTCTATGCCGGGCGAGACGCCGGGCATGGTGGCGCATGGGCCGAATCAGCGTGTCATGGTTGGGAATTTATCCGGAGTCCTGCTTACCAGCGCTGATGGAACAAGCAACTCTGCAGCGCTGGATGCGACCGATAAAAATATTATGTTGGATTCGGAGACGAAGCTGACACTCTTTGTCGGTGTAAAGAATTAGCGTTTCAAGCTATTTCATATTCGCTGAAATGCTTTCGCTATGTCTTTGTGGGAGTAGCGGAGGGCGATGGGGCGGCCGTGGGGGCAGGCGGTGGGGTGTTCGGTTTTGCTGAGTTCGGTGAGCAGCCAGTCGATCTTTGCTGGGTCGAGGGGCTGGTTGATCTTGATGGCGGCGTGGCAGGCGATGCTGGCCGCGATGCGGCGGCGGCGGGCTTCGGAATTTTCGCTCTGCTGATTGCGGTCGGGAATGGCGAGGACCTCTTCGAGCATGCGTTCAAGTTCGACGCCTTCGAGGCCGACGGGAGCGGCTTTGACGGCGAGGGTGCGGGGGCCGAAGGGTTCGGCTTCGAAGCCGTTGCGGTCGAGCTCTTCGGCAATTTCGGCGAAGGTGATCATCTGGGCGGGGAGCAGGTCGATGAGGAGCGGCATGAGGAGGCGCTGGCGCTGGATCTGTTCGGTGTCGCGGTCGCGGAGGACTCTTTCGAAGAGGATGCGCTCGTGGGCTACGTGCTGGTCGATGATCCAAAGGCCCTCTTCGTTAGTGGCGAGGATGAAGGAGTCTCGGAGCTGGCCTAGCGGCCTGAGGGTGGAGAGGGCGGTGAGGGTGTCGGCCTGCTGGGGGGCGGCTTCGTGGTTTGTTGGTTCGACGTTGTTGTCGTAGCCGATGGGGATGGAGTGGCCGGAGAAAG
>DATMPD010000167.1:0-6261 GCA_035567955.1 Edaphobacter sp. | reverse complement strand
AGCGCGGAGTACTCGGTGGAGATGTCGTTGTCGTCGAAGTGCTGGTAGAGCGAGAAGCCCATGACCTTGGCGTAGAAGTCGACCCACTGGTTCATGGAGTTCCAGCCGACGTTGCCGACGATGTGGTCGATGTGGAGCAGGCCTACGGGTTTTGCGATGAGGTCTTCCTTGACGGTCTGGTAGCCGGGGAAGAAGGTTCCGGTGTAGTGGGTGCGGTCGACGAAGGTGTGGATGGTGTCGCCGTAGGCGGCGATGCTGGCGGTGGTGACGCGGCCGTCGGCGTCGGAGAATTCTTTTGGCTCCTGGATGCTGCGGGCGCCGCGGCTGGTGGTCTCGAGCCAGGATTGCCGGGCGTCGTCGACCCAGAGGGCGATGGCGTGGACGCCGTCGCCGTGCTTGTCGACGTGGCGGGCGATGTCGGAGTCGGTGCGGAGGGCGGTGGTGAGAACGAAGCGGACTTTGCCCTGTTGGAGGACATAGCTGGCGCGGTCGCGCTGGCCGGTCTCGGGGCCGGCGTAGGCGACAAGGGTCATGCCAAAGGCGGCGCGGTAGAAGTAGGCGGATTGACGGGCGTTACCGACGTAAAACTCTACGTGGTCGGTGCCCTTGAGGGGGAGGAAGTCGGTGGTCTGGGATTGGGAGGGCTGGGTAAGTGTGGGTGTAGCCATGAAAGTCTCCGGTTCGGTGCTTGGATGAGGATATGCCTCTCGGAGAGGCAAAGGCAATGGGTGGGGATGGAGTTGTGGATGGTGGACGAAGCAGCAAATCCCTGCGGGATGACAACAAAAAGGCAACGGCAAGTGCAAGTGCAACCGCAGATCCCTGCGGGATGACAACAAAAAAGCAACGGCAAGTGCAAGTGCAAAGGCAACAGCAACCGCAGATCCCTGCGGGATGACAACAAAAAAGCGAGGGCTACAGCAACCGCGTCAGGTGTGGGCGGGGAGGATGGCGGCGCGGCACTCGCCGAGGCCGAGGCGGGGATGGCCCGGGGCTTCGCATGAGCCGCGGAGGATGATCTCGTCGCCGTCGGCGAGGAAGGTACGGGATTCGCCGGTGGGGAGGAGGATGGGTTGCGCTCCGTTGCGGGTGAGTTCGAGGAGACAGCCGGCGGAGGATTCGGCAGCGCCGGAGATGGTGCCGGTGGCGAGAACGTCGCCAACCTGGAGATTGCAGCCGTTGCTGGTGTGGTGGGCGATGAGCTGGGCCGGGGTCCAGTAGAGATCCTGAGGGCTGGATTCGCTCAACAGGTAGGCGTCGAGTTTATTGGCTCGCATCTTGGAAGTCGAGATTAATACTTCAAGTTTTACATTCAAATTTCCATGCTGCTGATCGGCGATGGAATGAAGGTATGGAAGAGGTTTGGGGTCGGTGGAGGGGCGCGGCGCGGCGGGGGCGCGGAAGGGTTCGAGGGCCGCCATGGGGGTGACCCACGGGGAGATAGAGGTGGCAAAGTTTTTTGCGAGGAAGGGGCCGAGGGGCTGGTACTCCCAGGATTGAATGTCGCGGGCGGACCAGTCGTTCAGGAGGCTGATGCCAAAGAGGTGATGGTCTGCCTGAGAGATGGGGATGGGGGCTCCGAGAAGGCTCGGCTGGCCGATGTAAAGCGCCAGTTCGAGTTCGTAGTCTAATGCGCTGGTGGGCAGGAAGTTAGGCTCGTCCTGCGTGGCAGGTGGCCGGGTCTGGCCGGTGGGACGGATGATGGGGATTCCGCTGGGGATGATGGAGGAGGCGCGGCCGTGGTAGCCGATGGGAACGTGTTTGTAGTTGGGAAGAAGCGGTTGGTCGGGACGGAAGAGTTGGCCGACGCGGGTAGCGTGATAGATGGAGGCGTAGAAGTCGGTGTAGTTGGGGATGTAGATTGGCCGGCCGAGGGTCGCTCCTGCGATGGAGTGGAGGGCGGCTTCGGCTGCTTGTCTGCGGTTGGGCTCTTCGTCGGCGTGTAGGAGCGTCGTCAGGGTCTCGCGGAGGAGCGTCCAGGAGCGATGGCCGAGCGCCAGAAACGGATTGAGGACCGGAGCCTGGCAGGCTTCGACCAGAGTTGGCGGGAGCAGGCCGGACGTGGCGCAGGCGTGCAGGTCGAGGAGGTGAGTCCCGATGGCGACGCAGAGATGCTGCTGGCCTTCGTGTTCGAACGCGCCGTAGGGCAGGTGCGTGAGGGGGAAGTCTGCGGTGGATTTATTGGCTTCCGGTAGCCAGCTTTTAGGGGAGGCGGCGGTTCGTTTTGCCATGAGGCATGATAGCTCTGATGGAAAGGGAGGGGAAAGCAGCGGGGATAGGCTAAGGCGTGGCTATGGTGAACAGTTCAACGGAGAACGGCAGACTCCTGCCCCTTCGACTTCGCTCAAGGTACGGAATGACAAACAAAAAGGAGAGGCGAAAGCAACAGCAGATTGGTGGTGTCTCAGTTTGAATTTACGGGTTCGGCCCATCGACCTTTACCGAGCGAAAACAACAGATAGTCCGTGGCCGCAATCTGCCAGATTGGAAAACCGTCGCTGGGATTGGTACCCCGAGCGGGAGGAAAACCAGCCAACAAGGTAGCCGTCACCTTGCTCCGTGATGAAAGTTGATGGACTGTAACGCTTGTCGTAGGACTCCGAGAGCAATCTGTCGGCTGTCACTGGATTTCTGCGAAGGTAAGCTGCGATCCGGCCGGGCGGAAGTTCTGCGATAGCCATTGCATCGGCTATCCCGATGCGCTGGACACGGAACCCCTCCGGGAAGTCCTCGCCGAATGATCTTCGCTTCCAGAACCACATGCACTGATTGTCGCGCGAAGGTGTCAGTCTGCCAAATGCGCGATTCAAACTGAGACACTATCAGCAGATTCCTCCGCTTCGCTGCGGAATGACAAAAAAGAAGACTTAGTGAGTGACAAAAAAGAAAACTTAGTGGGAGGGTTGCGGCGGTGGCAGTTGTCCACTTCGCGTGGCTACCTTCTTGCGGGAGAACTTGCCGAGGATGGTCTTCAGGATGACGTAGAGGACCGGGATGAAGAAGAGGTTAAGCACGGTGGAGAGCACCATGCCGCCGACGATGGCCGTGCCGACGGAGTGGCGGCCGTAGGCTCCGGCACCGGTCGCGAAGTAGAGCGGGCCGACGCCCAGGATGAAGGCGATGGAGGTCATGAGAATGGGGCGGAGGCGGAGTTCAGCGGCTTCGATGGCGGCTTCGGTGATGGATCTGCCCTGTTCAAGAAGCTGCTCGGCGAACTCGACGATGAGAATCGAGTTTTTGGCGGAGAGGCCGATGAGCATGACGAGGCCGATCTGGACGTAGACGTCGTCTACCAGGCCGCGGAGAGCGACCAGCGAGAGAGCGCCGAGGATCGCCATGGGAACGGCGAGCAGGATGATGAACGGCAGGGCGAAGGATTCGTACTGAGCTGAGAGCGTGAGATAGACGACGAGCAGGCCAAGGCCGAATATGATGATGGCCTTACCGGCGGACTCGACCTCTTCGAGCGCGAGGCCGGTCCACGAGAAGGACATGCCGGGCATCTTGTTTGCATTGAAGAGTTCCACCATCTTATCGAGACCCTGGCCGGAGCTGAGCCCGGGTGCGGGCGAGCCGTCGATCTCGGCGGAGCGGAAGATGTTGTAGTGGTTGATGACCTGCGGCCCCGAGGTCTCGGTGACGGAGGCGAGGTTGTCGAGGGGAACCATCTGGCCGGAGTTGGAGCGAACGTAGTACTGGTGAATGTCCTGGGCGTTGCGGCGATAGGGCGCATCCGCCTGGACGTAGACGCGGTAGGAGCGGTTGTTGAAGTCAAAGTCGTTGACGTAGCTCGAGCCCATGAAGGTGTTGAGGGCCGCGGTGACCTGACTGAAGGGAACGCCCATGGTCTTGGCCTTCTCGCGATCGACGGAGATGAGCATCTGCGGATCGTTCGAGGTAAAGGTGGTGTTCATGCCGATGAGACCGGAGCCGGGTGCGCGGCTTCTACCGACGATGGTGTGGGCGACGCGGTCGATGTCGCCGAAGGTGTTGCGGCCGGAGTCCTGCAGGATGAACTGGAATCCGCCGACGGTGCCGATACCTGCGACGGCGGGCGGTTCGGCTGCGAAGGCGATGCCGCCCGGGACGGCGAAGAGCTTCGGTCCGACGTCGAGGACGATGGCGTGCGCGGTGAAGTTCGGGCCCATCTTGGTGCGGTCGTTGATGGGCTTGAGCGGTGCGAAGATGATGCCCGAGTTTGGCGAACTGCCGCCGGCGAGGGAGAACCCCATGACCGAGAAGGTGCCGAAGACGCCGTCGTTCTTGCGCACGAGTGCGCCGACCTGGTCAGCGAAGGCGGTGGTGTAGCTGAGCGAGGCGCCCGGGGGTGTCTGGATGATGATAAGGAAGTACGACTGGTCTTCCTGCGGGATGAACGCCGTGGGGACGTGGGTGTACATGTACGCGGTGGCGCCCAGGCCGCCGAAGAAGATGAGCAGCATCACGTAGCGGACGCGAACGACGAAGGTGACCATGCGAGCGTAGAGGCGGATGACCCATTGGATGAGGCGCTCGATTGGGTTGAGGAGGAACCCCATGATTCCCTTCTTCTCGGTCTCAGGCCGCAGAAAAAGCGCAGCCAGAGCAGGTGAAAGCGTCAGGGCGTTGAAGGCAGAGATAGCGATGGAGAACGCGATGGTGAGCGAAAACTGCTTGTAGAGGATGCCGGTGGTCCCGGGAAAGAAGCTGACCGGGATGAAGACCGAGATGAGGACCAGCGAGGTCGCGATAACGGCGCTGGTGACTTCGGCCATGGCGATACTGGTGGCTTCGTGCGGATCGGCGGAGAGCGTTTCCATGCCTTTGCCTGAACCTGCGGTCTTGGACTGATCGAGGACGTCGGGGGCGTATGGATCCGGCTCGGTGAGTTCGGAGCGTTCGGGGACGATTGCAGTCTTGGAGAGGTGACGCTGCACGTTTTCGATGACAACGATGGCGTCGTCGACGACGAGGCCGGTGGCGAGGGTGATGCCGAAGAGCGTCAGGGAGTTGATGCTGAAGCCGAAGATTTTGATAAAGGCAAAGGTGCCGATGAGCGAGACGGGGATGGTGACGGCGGGAATGATGGTGGCGCGCCAGTCCTGCAGGAAGAGGAAGATGACAATGATGACGATGATGATGGCTTCGCCAATGGTGGTAACAACTTCATTGACCGATTCGCCGATGACCAGGGTGGTATCGACGGCAATGACGTGCCTCAGGCCCGGGGGATAGGATTTTTCGAGCTCGGCCAGAACGGCGCGGCAGCGCTTGTCGACATCGAGGGCGTTGGCGATGGAAAGCTGCTGAATTCCGACGCCGATGGCATCGCCGCCCTCGTACCCGCCGCCGGAAAACTTCAAGCTTGTGTTGTAGTTTTCAGCGCCAATCTCGGAGCGGCCCACGTCTTTAACGAGGACAATTCCGCCGCTGCTATTAGTACTGTTTTTCAGGACGATATTATCGAACTGTCTGGGGTCGGTCAGACGGCCCACGGCGCGGACAGCCATTTGAAATTGCTGGTGGGGATCGGAGGGCTGCTGGCCTAGCTGGCCTGCGGCGACTTCGACGTTCTGCTCGGCGAGCGCGTTGGTGACGTCGAGAGCGGTAAGGCCGCGGGCTGCGAGGCGGGCTGGATCGAGCCAGAGACGCATGGCGTACTTGCGCTCGCCAAAGATGACGGCGTCGCCTACGCCGGGAACACGCTTCAGTGCGTCCTTCACATAGACGTCGATGTAGTTGGAGATGAAGGAAGGCGAGAGCGACTTATCCGGCGAGATGAACCCAACGGCGAGTACGAAGTTTGGATTGGCCTTGGTGATGGTGATGCCGGTGTTGTTGACGATGGCGGGCAGACGTCCCTGAACGGAGGCGACGCGGTTCTGCACGTCGACGGCAGCGATGTTGAGGTCGTATCCGGTGTCAAACGTGACCGTGATAGCCGAGGTGCCGTCGTTCGAGCTGGTGGAGCTCATGTACCGCATGCCTTCGACGCCGTTGATCGACTGCTCGAGGATGGTGGTCACGGCGGATTCGACGTCCTTGGAGTTGGCCCCGATGTAGACGCTGGTGACATTGACCTGCGGGGGCGCAAGCTGGGGATAGAGCGAGATGGGCAGAGTCGGAATGCAGACGGCGCCAGCGAGCACGATGAGAAGAGCACAGACCGTGGCGAAGATCGGGCGACGAATAAAAAAGTCTACGAACAAGGTGACCTCTAGCTCGGGGCGGCTGGCCCGGGGTGAAACGAAAGACAATGCGGAGGCAAATCACGCCCCGCAG
>DATMPD010000166.1:0-3627 GCA_035567955.1 Edaphobacter sp. | reverse complement strand
GATTCAAGGTAGAAAATATTCGTCTCGGCGGTCCTGTCTTCGACCTGACCAAACTCCGGTGGCTCAACGGCGAATATCTCCGTGCTCTCTCGCCGGAAAACTTCTACGCGGCGCTGCGTTCGACCGTTCTCAGTGACGATTTTCTGGGCCAGATCGCTGCGCTTGTGCAAACCCGGACTGAAACGCTGGGCGAATTTGGCAATCTGACGCACTTCTTCTTCGCCGACGACATTCTTCCAACCGCCGAGGTTGTAGTCCCTAAGAAGCGCACGCTGGAGGAGACGCTCGCCTTCGCCACGGAACAACTCACCGTGCTTGAAGCGACGGAGTGGACCACTGCGGCGCTCGAACCGGCCCTCAAAAAACTAGGCGAAGAACATTCCTGGTCGGTGAAGGAAAACTTCATGCTGCTGCGCGCCATCCTCACGGGCAGCACGATGTCTCCTCCACTTCTGGAAAGCATGGTCGTCTTCGGCAAAGCCCGTTCGCTCGATCGCGTTCGGCGCTTCCTTGAGGCCCAGAAAAAGCAACCCGCCAAAAATAGATCAATCCACGATTAATAAAAAAACGGATTAAAAGAAATCCGAAATCCTCCTCCGCGACGACTGGTCTTCGTTGCAGACTTGTTACGCTGCCGTCACGTCATTGCAACAACCGACGTCTAGCCTCACTTCGCAGTCACACTTCGACTTCAGAGAGGCTCTCCCCCCATGGCTACCGACCGTCGCACATTCCTGCAGCTATTAAGCTCCAGCGCCCTCACCGCCGCCTTCCCCTCCAGCATTGCGCGGGCTCTCAGCATCCCCGCCAACAACCGCACCGGGAGCATCAACGACGTCGAGCACATCGTCTTCATGATGCAGGAGAATCGCTCCTTCGATCACTACTTCGGCAGCCTCCGGGGTGTGCGTGGCTTCGGCGACCCCCGCGCCGTCACCCTCCCCTCCGGCAACCCCGTCTGGTACCAGCCCAACGGCGGCAACAGCTACGTGCTGCCCTTCCATCCCGGGGCACCCAACCTCGGCCTTCAGTTCCTCGAGGATCTCGCGCACGACTGGACCACGACCCACGCGGCCTGGAACGAAGGCAACAACGACCAGTGGGTTCCGCAAAAAGGCGCCACCACCATGGCTCACCTCACCCGCAGCGACATCCCCTACCACTACGCCCTCGCCGACGCCTTCACCGTGTGCGACGCCTATCACTGCTCGCTGCTCGGCGCCACCGACCCCAACCGCTACCACATGTGGACCGGCTGGGTCGGCAACGACGGCAAAAACGGCGGCCCAGTCATCGACAACTCCGAAGCCGGCTACGATTGGTCGACCTACCCTGAGCTGCTCGAAAACGCCGGTATCTCCTGGAAGATTTATCAGGACATCGGCGAAGGCCTCAACGCCAGCGGCTTCTGGGGATGGACCGGCGACAAGCCCTACATCGGCAACTACGGCGACAACTCCCTGCTCTACTTCCACCAGTATCAGAACGCCCCGCAGGGCTCGCCTCTGGCCGAAAAGGCCCGCACCGGCACGAACATCCTTACCTCCGGCACCCTCTTCGACATCTTCAAGCAGGACGTAAGCTCCGGCAACCTCCCGCAGGTCTCCTGGCTCGTCGCCCCCGAAGCCTACACCGAGCATCCCAACTGGCCCGCGAACTACGGCGCCTGGTACGTCTCGCAGGTCCTCGACATTCTCACCGCCAACCCCGACGTCTGGAGCAAGACCGCCTTCTTCCTGATGTACGACGAGAACGACGGTTTCTTCGATCACGTGCCTCCGCCGGTCCCGCCAATGTCTCGCGCACAAGGCATCTCGACGGTCGACACCACCAACGAGATCTTCCCCGGCAACTCCACCTACCCCGCCGGGCCCTACGGCCTCGGGCAGCGCGTCCCCATGGTCGTCATCTCGCCGTGGAGCAAAGGCGGCTACGTCAGCTCAGAGGTCTTCGACCACACCTCGCTCATTCGCTTCATCGAACGGCGGTTCGGCCCACACCATCCCGGCATCAAAGAAAACAACATCACCAAGTGGCGCCGAGCCGTCACCGGAGACCTGACGTCAGCTTTCAACTTTGTCTCGCCAAACGCCGCAAAGGTGCCACTCCCCAGCACGATCTCCTATCTCCCGCCCGACAACCAGCGTCACCCCGACTATGTGCCCGCGCCGCCCACCGACCAGGCGATGCCGGTACAGGAGCCGGGAACGCGCCCAGCCCGCCCCGTGCCGTACGAGCTCCGCGCCGCTGGTAAGGCGGACCTTGGGCAGCAGGCCTTCCGCATCGACTTTGGCAACACGGGCGAAGCCACCGCGGTCTACCACGTGCGTTCAGGCAACGCTAAAACCGGTCCCTGGACCTACACCGTCCAGCCTGGCGCAGAGATCACCGATCGCTGGGCGCTCTCGGCTAACCCTCGCGGCGGCTATGATCTGTCCGTCTATGGCCCCAACGGTTTCCTGCGCTCCTTCAGGGGCAGCACCTCCGGCCAGAACATCACTAACCTGAATATCGAAACTGACTACGACGAGTCTGGTCTCGGCATCACGGTGGAGATCGCCAACCTCGGCGAAACCTGCCAGGTGAACATCTTTGACTCCTACTCAAAGGACGAGATCACACACACCCTCAAGGCCGGTGAAGAACTAACGAAGCACTGGAATCTCAAAAAATCCTACGGCTGGTACGATTTCATCATCGAGGTCAACACCGACACGAGTTTCCAACAACGCATCGCGGGCCACGTCGAAACCGGAGAGGAAAGCATGACCGACCCAGCCATTGGCGCCCCACCCCCCAACTTCATCTAAGCCTGCCAGCAACTCCGTGTGCCCCATCCTTCGCGCATCCTGACCGCATCAACGCGCGAAGGGTGGGGTTACCCACTCGCCGATTCACAAAGAACCGTATGCCCCAGCGCTCGGGAGGGTATTCGATCGCAGCGGGGAGTTTTGGTTTGCTTGTAGTCCTAGACCGTCACGTAGCTGTACCGGCCTTCGATCTGCAACAGCGCAATCGCCGATACCATCGACGCCACCACCAACACACCCGGCACAGTGTGCGCCAACATGTCGCGAACAATCGTCTCCGGGTCCTCGCTCAGGCTGTAGTACTTGATCAGCTGCCGTACCAGCTCCTCCAGCGACGTGTGGCAACTCAGAAAACGCACTCCGCGCCGCTGCAGCCCCTGCATGCTCGCGTCCTGCAGCGGAGAACGCTCGTCGTCGGGATCCGTGCTCGCCGTAATCCGAGCAGTCTCCTCGCTGAGCGCGCTATGGTAAAAGGGATTCCTCACCGCAGGCTCGCGGGTCTTGGGATCGTTGATCTTCAGCCATGCCCCGATCTTGTACTTGCTCCACATAGAATCGTCGTAGTTCAGCAGATTGGCCGGTCCATGTAGGCCGCCGATCATCCGGATCTGGTCGACGGGAACCCCAAATCCGAAATGAAGTCCGTTCAACGAATTTTTTATCTTTGCCAGAGACGCCCCATCTTCAACCTGGGTGATATCGAAGAGCTGCTTTACCCTGGCCTTCTCCCCCAGCAACTCTTCAAAGGAAGCAAGCTTCCACTGCGAGGTCTTCCAAACGATCTGTGCCTCGGCAGTCTGGTTCAAACCGGAAAGCG
>DATMPD010000165.1:0-3682 GCA_035567955.1 Edaphobacter sp. | reverse complement strand
CCGCACCGCTCCTCATATTGATCGCGAGGAGACGATGCAACGCGCGTGCAATATGCTGGTGCACTGCTTGCAGGAGAATATCCGTCCGACGCTGGTGTGGGCTCCCATCCCTGTGCTGATGCCGGGCGAACGCAGCAGCACCGAGTGGCAGCCAGGGAAGCGTCTCTGGGCACAACTGCCCAGGCTGAACGAGCAGCCCGGTATCCTGGACGTGTCGCTGCTCGTGGGTTACGTATGGGCCGATGAGCCGCGAGCGACCGCATGTGCTGTTGTCACAGGCACAGCTCCTGCCGAACAGGAGAAGATCGCGATCTCCCTCGCGCAACAGTATTGGGATGCCCGCAAGGAATTTCAATTCGGCACGGAGACAGGCACGATCAACGAATGCATCGAACGAGCGATGAAATCGGCAACTCATCCCGTCATCCTCGCCGACTCTGGGGACAATCCAACCGGCGGCGGTACCAGCGACCGCGCCGAGGTTCTTGAGGCACTCCTGCGCTACAAGGTGCAGAATGCAGTCTTCGCAGGTATCACCGATCGGCCCGCCACAGGCGCATGCTACAGCTCGGGAGTCGGAGCGACGCTGCCACTCTCCATCGGTGCTACGCTCGATCCGCTCGGCAGCAAGCCAGTCAAAGTTCGCGCAAAGGTTATCTTCTTGCTGCCTGCGCCAAATCCGCGTCAGCGCGAGGCAGTGGTTCAGATCGATGGTGTAACGCTGGTCCTCACGAGTGTTCGCCGCCCTTATCATGACATCGTCGACTTCACCCGGCTCGGTTTGCAGCCCACTTCGTACAAACTGATTGTGGTCAAATCCGGCTATCTTTCTCCCGAACTCGCGCCTTTGGCTAATCCCAGCCTCATGGCGCTATCCGACGGTGCAATCAATCAGGACATCGTCCATCTCCCGGCGAACAGGTATCGTCCGCCCTCCTATCCGTTTGTCGCAGATCTGAAATTCGCACCGAGAGCACTCCGTTCGGCACGCTCTCGCACGGTGAGGGCACAGACCGGACAAGAATGAATGCGTGAACACTCCTGATGATTCGATGTGGCCGCCTCCAGAGCCGCTACTGCGATATGGGGACATCCATCGCGACGCTTTTTTCTCGCCGTTACGACCAACCAAGCTAGTTACATCCTTTCGGCTGGCAATTACACTTCCCACAGATAAAGTAGGGGAACTCTGATGTTCAATCGCCGCACATTTCTCAAGACCGGCGCCGCAGCGCTTCCACTGGGGACCACGCTTAATGCTCTCGATCCCGCCTCCGCTCCCTCCGCTGACGAAGTCGCCGCCATAAACGCCCCCGCACCGAAACTGATCCCTCTGCCGCCGCGTCTGGCTCCTCTCGACTCAGTCACCCAACCCTGGCAGCAGAAGGTTCGCCGCGTCGGCCAGAGCAACATGACCGAGCATGACCCCGCCGTCATGAACATCGAGGAGTGGGCAGACTACTGGCACTCTGCAGGCGCCGACATGGTCTTCGTGAGCGTCACCGGTATCCTGGCCTTCTATCCCTCCAAAGTGCAGTTCCACCGGCACGGAAGATTTCTTAACAACCGCGATTTTTTCGGTGAGTGCGTCGCCGCAGCCAAAAAACGTGGCATGCGCGTCGTCGCCCGCATGAGCCCCGACCTCAATTGGGGCGACGCCCTTGAGGCCCACCCCGAGTGGGCCATGCGCCACAAAGACGGCTCCGTGCAGTTCAGCGGCGAAGACCCGCGCCTCTTCAAGACCTGTATGTTTTCCACCTACATGGACGACTACGTCCCCGCCATCATCCGCGAGGTCAACGGTCTCTATGATGTCGACTGCTTCTACACCAACGGATGGCCTCCCATCGGCAGCCTGCCCGAGTGTTACTGCGCCATCTGCAGCAAGCTCCCGCCTCCAGGCACACCCGCCTATTGGCGCGCCTTCAACGATCGTCTCTTCGAACTATGGAATAAGTACGACGCCATCGCCAAAGAAAAAAAGTCCGACAGTTTTTTCTTCGCCAACCTCGGCGGCAACGTCCACGCAAGCCCCAACCTCGAGCGTCTCGCAAAAATCGCCGCCTGGTTCCAGGGTGACAATCAGGGCCGCACCAACGACGATCCCGCCGTCTGGGGATGTACCCTTCAGGGCCGAGTCGCCAACGCTGTCCAGGACGGCTCCCTCGCCGCCGCCAATGTCACTGCCGCCTACTCCACCGGCCTCGTCCGCTGGCGCAACGCCTCCAAGAATCCGGCGGAGGCGAAGATGTGGATGAACGAAACCCTCGCCAGCGGCATGATCCCCTATTACCACTTCATCGGCTCTGAGGCCGGGCTCGGCGAAGACCGTCGCTGGCAGAAGGTCGGCACCGACTATTTCCAGTGGACTGCCAAACATGACGCCCACTTCAAGTGCTGCCGCTCCATCGCCAACATCGGCGTTGTCATGGGACAAAGCACCCAACTCCTCTACAAAGGGCCTTCCGCGGCGCACTCCCGCGAGTACATGCGCGAGACGACCCACGGTATATACGAGACCCTTCTCCGTGGCCGCTTCACCTTCGACTTCGTGCACGAAGACCGCCTTGATCTCCAACAACTCAGCAAGTATCGCGCTCTTCTACTGCCTAATATCGCCATGCTCAGCGACCGTCAGTGTCAGCAGATCCGAGACTATGTTCAATCCGGCGGATCGATTATGGCCAGTTTCGAGACCGGCCTCTACGACGAAAACCTCAATCAGCGCCCCGACCTCGGCCTCGCCGATCTCTTCGGGGTCAGCAAGGCAGGCGAGGTCCTCGGCACAAACGGCAACGCATACTACGGGCGTATTGAGCGCCAACACCCCATCCTCGCCGGCTTCACCGATACCAACTGGCTCCCTGGCGCCCAAAACCGCCTCCCCCTAAAGTCCGTGCAACAACCCGTCCTTACAGTCGTCCCCGGCTTCGTGCAGTATCCACCGGAACTTGCCTACCCCTCTCCCTCGCACACCGAAGAGCCCGCCGTCGTCCTGCGCGAGGCCGGCGCCAGCCGCATGGCCTGGTTTCCTGGAGACATCGAACGCACCTACTGGCTTACCGGCCACGGCGATCTGCTCCGTCTTCTGCACAACACTATCCGTTGGATCACGCATGACGAGAGCATTGTTCACGTCCAGGGAGAAGGCTTCATCGAGCTCTTTGCATGGGAGACCAACCCTGGCTACGCCGTCCACCTGCTCAACTACACCAACCCCAACACGTACCACGGCTGGATACAGTCGACTTACCCCCTCGGCCCGCAGATCGTCAAAATGATGCTGCCAAAAGGCGTGAAGGTGAAATTCGTCGAGCTACTGAGCGTTGGACAGACTGTGCCGTTCCAATTGGCAGTCCAGGTCCTGAGCTTCACCATACCGCGCGTCGAAGACTATGAGGTCGCCGCAATCACTATCGGATAAATCATCGCTCGGTCACCTTCACGTTCAGTAAGTGAGAAGCCCTATTGGCAAGACGGCGGAACATACATTCCGGTTTCCCCGTGACTCTGGAGCAATCCATTTCCCAGAAGCCTACTTGTGTCCTCAAATTGCCAGTCATTCGTTCGTGTGGGTGGGAAGGCGGCAATCGAGCTTCCACACGAAGCTATAGTGTGGTTCGTTCTTGGTTGTATTTTTTGTATGGCGAAGTGTTGGTCAGTATCGGTAGAGATAAGGCTG
>DATMPD010000164.1:0-2270 GCA_035567955.1 Edaphobacter sp. | reverse complement strand
CCACTGGTCCCGATGATGGTGAAAGCAATCAAGCCCGCAGCTTTGATCTTTATCGCGATATGACTCGGCAATGGGGCGGGCAAGGCGACCTCTTGGATTCTTCGCGCTTTCTTCGGGCTTCCGAACCGTTCTAACCACCACCGCTTCATTCGTAACCCTTCTCCAACTTGTGTAAATAAAATCTCTTAGGGAGGAACACATAGGATCCGCTTCTATTCCCTTACAAAAGGGAGGGCTACACTCCTCGTCCATGTTGGGTAGGCTAGCCACGCAGGCGGGGGGTCTCGCGCTCCGTAATGGCGGAACGTTTTCGCATTTCCTTGGAATGCCTCAGATGTCGTACTGTCAACGAGCCACAGAGTTGCGCAGATCGCTGGCGAGATCGGTTACGAATCGGAGCTGAGAAAGCTACCTCTGGGCCCCAGCATCGCAGCTCTCCCAACAGGATCGACCCTCGGTGCAGATGGAGCGATGGACGTAGTGTTCGTCGGGGCCTGCCTTGCCCATGGTCTTGAGACACCAATAGGCGGTGGTGGCTCCGAGCAGTTCGGCGTGTTCTTCTGCGAAGTCGCCAAAGGCCCCGTAGGAGGACTTGCTGCGGAGTGAGGCGCATCGAAGCTGGACAAGGGTTGTGGTCATATTGATTCTCCTTAGCCGATCGCGCTTGGGTCGCGCTGCATCTGTCCGGCCGCTAGGAGCACGGTGCGGTAGATGGCTGTCTGGAAGAGTTGGGTCTTGAATCCGTTCTGCGAGAGCGGCGTGGCGGACTGCATGGCGGCAGCAGCGGCGGCGCGAGCGGTCGCTTCGTCGATTGTCTTGCCGGTTAGTACTGCCTCCGCTGCGGAGGAACGGATGGGAGTGGGAGCGGCGACGCCGAGGACGATCGACGCTTTTCGGCATTGGTTGCCCTGCATGACAAGGACTACGCCAGCGTCGGCCAGCGGCCAATCGAAGCTCTCCTTCTCCCCATACTTCTGATAGGCGGAGCGGGTGCCGGCTTCGGGCGTCGGGACGAAGACGGAGGTAATGATCTCGCCAGGCTGCACGATAGTCTCGTTGATGAGGCTCTTTTCGGGTGGGACGTAGAAGTCGCTCATGGCTACGGTGCGCTTACCTCGCTTCGAGGTCAGCTCGACCTGGGCGTTCATCGCGAGCAGCGGCACGGCCGTGGATGAGGGATGAACCATGGCACAGACATCGTTGTTCATGATGGCGTGGTATTGGTTCTCGCCGGTGTGGGCGTGACAGTCGTCGCTCGCTCCGTTCTTCTTCTTGCAGTCGAAGTCGGTGGAGCGGAAGTACCAGCAGCGAGGGCGCTGCATGATGTTGCCTCCGAGGGTCGCCATGTTGCGCACCTGAGGAGTGGCGGCGTGACCGGCGGCGTCGGCCAATGCGCTGTAGCTCTTCTGGATCTCTGGATGGGCCGATATCTCGGTGAGTGTGGAGAGCGGGCCGAGGTGCAGGCCGTCCTGTGTGACGGTGATACCGCGAAGGCTGCTGATGTTGCCGATGTTGACGAGTTTAGGAGGCGAGACGATCTCGTCCTTCATGAGGTCAATGAGATCGATGCCGCCTGCTTTGATGGTGGCCCCACCGCCGAGTTGGTCGAGGGCTTCATCGACGGTGACGCAATCGACAAACGCGAACTTATTCATGCCTGCACCTCCTGAATCTTTCCGAGTGCGCTGAGCACGTTTGCGGGGGTCATTGGAATCTTTCGCATGCGTACTCCTGTTGCGTTGTAGAAGGCGTTGCCGATGGCGGCAGCGAGGGTGATGATCCCTGCCGATTCGCCGATGCCTGCTGCATCGGTCGAGCTCTGCGCGATGTAGTTCTCGACCAGGACGATGTCGATCTGGGGCACCTCGCGAGCGCCGAGGATCTTGTAGTTTTCGAGGTTCGCGTTGAGCATGTAGCCGGCGTTGCGGTCCATGATGCGCTGCTCGAAGAGTGCGTAGGAAATGCCCTGCAGGATGCCTCCGTTGATCTGGCTGATGACTCCCAATGGATTGATGGGACGGCCGCAATCGTGCGCGCCGAAGACCTTTTCGACATGAATGCGGCCGGTTTCCGTGTCAACCGCGAGTTCGACGTAATCGACGCCGCCATAGGTGAGGCGCTCCTTTGAATATTCGGCAGCCCGTGTTGCGCGAGCGGAGATTTCGTCTGTCGGAAGCTTCGAGGTGACCTGCTTCAGAGAGTAGGATTTCGATGGATCATTCGTGAAGACAACGCGGCCATTCTGCATGGCAAGGTTGTCGGCCGTTGTA
>DATMPD010000163.1:0-7964 GCA_035567955.1 Edaphobacter sp. | reverse complement strand
CCGCTTTCCATCTTTTCGCGCCTGGATACGATAGCCGTCGAGTTTGAGTTCATGCAGCCAGCCGTCGCCGGCAGGCGGCGTCTCCGACTGCAACGCAAGCTCAGGTGCAATGAAGTCCGGTAGTTTTTCCTTTGGAGTCTTTTTCAACGAGGAACCGAAATCTACAGCTTCAATCTCCTTACCAGAAGCAGGTTTGTTTGGAGCCGCAACCTCATCCGGCACCAGACTGTCCTTGCGATACCAGGCCTTTCCCGTTGCAGTATCTTTCGAGTTCCATACATGGTCTTCACTCTTCGCAATCTGCTCCAGGCTGCGGCCCGTGACCACACTGTTCGGCTCCTCCTCCGTAACGGCCGGATCGTTCTCGCCCCTCTCGAACTCGTCATGTTCCTTGATCAGCAGCCAGTTCGGTTTCCGTTCGTTCGCCGCCTTGCCGCCCATGCGAATCAGAGCCCACTTCCCCTTCATCTTCTTCCCGTGCATGATGAATTTCAGCGAACCTGAGCGCAGCCCCGCGTCGACATCAGTATGACCGGCCTGCGGCTCCCACGTTCCCTGGTCCCAGACCATCACCGTCCCGCCGCCGTACTGCCCCTTCGGAATGATGCCTTCAAAGCCGCCGTACTCAATCGGATGATCTTCCACCTGGACCGCGAGCCGTTTGTCGCGCGTAACGTAGCTCGGCCCCTTCGCAACGGCCCAGCTCTTCAACACGCCATTCCACCCAAGCCGAAAATCGTAGTGCAGGTTCGTAGCCGCATGCTTCTGAATGACAAACGGCAACGGCTGGTCATTGAACGACTTTGCCTTCCCCCCGCCGCTCGGCTCACTCGTAACCTTGAAGTCCCGCATCGAGCGATACCGTTCAAGCTGCTCGGCGACCGCGTCTGCCGCAGTAGGCGTCGACTTCGGTTTCGACCTCTTCTTCGTTGCCATAGGGTCTATGCCGACTTCCGCGACTTACCAGCCTTCGCCGCCGGCTTCACCAGCGCAATACCCTTCCTCGACTCGGCCGCCGCAGGTTTGGCAGCTCCCTTCTTCTTCGCGGAAGGCGCTTCATCCCCACGGACACTCTTGCGCAGCGCATCCATCAGGTTGATCACCTTCGCAGACTTCGGCGCAGGCTCCTCGCGCGGAATCGGCGCATGTTTCACCTTCGCCTCTACCATCTCGCGCAACGCAGCCTCATACTCGTCCTTGAACTTCTCCGGCGCAAACTTTCCCGCCTTGCGCTTGATCAACTCCTTCGCCAGAGAGAGCTGATCCTCATCAACGGAAACCTTCTTGATCTCCTTGAAGTACTCCGCCGGATCGCGCAACTCTTCGGCATATCGCATGGTGTAAGCCATCATCCCGGCAAGCTTGTCATCCTTCGGCGCAGAGAGGGCGACCAGGTGTTCGCGCCCTCCGAAAGCAATCTTGCCCAACCCGACCTTCTTGGTCGTCTGCAATGCCTCGCGAACGACCGCAAATGCCTCTGCCTGAACGTCGTTTTCCGGCACAACAAAGTACGGCTTCTCGAAGAACTCCGGATCCAACTCGTCCTCATCCACGAACTGCGCTACCTCCAAAGTGTGCCGTGACGGGATACGCAGATGCTCGATCTCTTCCGGCTCGATCGTGACATACTCCCCCTTGCGATACTCGTAGCCCTTCACGATGTCCGACTTCTCTATGGGCTCCTCGTCACCGGACACTTTCTGATGCTTAATGCGTTCCCCGCTCTTGCGGCTTAGCTGGTGAAAGCGAATCTCGCTCTTCGCTTCGGTGGCAGGAAAGAGCTTGATGCCAAACGAAACCAGCGAGATTTGAATCTGACCGGACCAGAAAGGACGTGGCATATGGAATTCTCCCTTAAATAGGAAGCAGAATCGCCATGGGAAGATGCTTTGATCTCCCCGGTGCCGTCCACAGCAACCTATTCTTCCAACTCGTCCTGATTCGGCCGTTTTACGCTGGCAAGGACCTTCTCTGCAAGCAGCGGAGGCACCACTTCATAATGGTCCATCTCCATCCGAAAACTGCCTCGGCCCTGCGTGATCGACGTCAGTGTCGTTCCATAACTGAGCATCTCCGCCATGGGAACCTCAGCCCGAACCGTGGTCCCCGCGCCGGCGCTATCCATACCCTGCACACGGCCGCGCCGCGAGTTCAAATCGCCCAGCAACGCCCCGGCAAAGTCGTCCGGCGTCTCGATCTCCACCTTCATCACCGGTTCCAGCAGGACGGGCTTGGCCTGCTCCATGCACTTGCGGAAGGCAAGTCGCGCAGCCATCTTGAACGACATCTCGCTCGAATCTACATCGTGGTAGCTGCCATCAAAGACCGTCACCTTGATATCAACCACCGGATACCCCGCCAGAAATCCACGCGCAGCCGACTCGCGAATCCCCTTCTCGACGGCAGGAACATACTGCCGCGGAATCGCGCCCCCGAAGATGTCGTTCGCGAACACCACTCCGCCTCCGCGCGGCAGCGCCTCCATGCGAATCTTGCAATCGCCATACTGGCCATGCCCGCCAGTCTGCTTCTTATACCGCCCCTGCGCCTCGGCTCGCCCGCGAACCGTCTCGAGATACGGTATCTTCGGCGCCTTTAAGGTGACATCGGTGTGATACCGCCGCTTCAGCTTCGAGACAACCGCCTCGATGTGCTGCTGTCCCGCGCCCGCCACCAGAAACTCATTGGTCTGCGGATCGCGGAAGAACCGCACCATCGAATCTTCTTCCATCACCTTGTGCAGCG
This sequence comes from Edaphobacter sp., assembly GCA_035567955.1. GTDB lineage: Bacteria > Acidobacteriota > Terriglobia > Terriglobales > Acidobacteriaceae > Edaphobacter. Next base: position 5,219 of record DATMPD010000163.1, on the reverse strand, counting down.
CCGGCGCCAGCTTGTCCTCATCCGCGCGCGACTTCGGTTCGATCGCGTAGGTCATCGCCGGCTCCGGCATCGGCACCGGCTCCAGAAAAATCTCATGCGACTTCTCGCCCAGAGTGTCTCCCGTCAGGGTCACACGCAGCTTCGCCACAGCTCCAAGATCGCCCGCATGCAGCTCCTGCACCTCTACCGCCTTCCGCCCCTGCATGATCGAAAGATGGCAAAGCCGCTCCGGCTCCTGGCGCGTGAAATTCACCACAGACTTATCTGTCTTCATCATGCCGCTTACAACTTTGAAGAACGAAATCCGTCCCGCAAATGGATCGGTCATCGTCTTGTACACATAGAGCGCAAGCGGCTCCTCATCTCCCACCTTGCGCATAACGATCTCGTCCTGAACATCCACGGCTCCGCTGCCGTTGACACGCGTGCTGCGCGTCGAATGCAAAATCCCATGCGCGGCCACCGGCTCCCGCTCCGTCGGCGCAGGCGCATACACCTTCAGAAAATCCAGCAGATGATCGGTCCCCACATTTCTCAATCCGCTTACATAGAGCACGGGAAAGATCCGGTCCTCGCGAATCGCCTCATGCAGCGCGGTAATCAGATGTCCCTCCGGAATGGTCCCCTCTTTGAAGAACTCCTCCATCAGCTCATCTTTCCCCTCCGCCACAAGTTCCACCAACGCCTCGTGTGCAGCCTTCGCATCGGCCTTGATAGCTTCCGGAATCGTTCCAACCTCGCCTCGTCCATCCCCATCAGGCTTATACAAGTAAGCCTTCATCGTCACCAGGTCCACCACTCCGTGAAAGCCGTGCTGATCGACGATCGGCAGTTGCACCGGCACAATCTGACGCCCCCACTTCTCCTGCAACACTTCGATCATCCGTTGACGGCCTATCCTGGTGTCCGCCTTCGGATGATCCACCTGGTTGATCACCACTACCCGCGGCAGATTTACCTCTGCCGCATACTTCCACACTCGGTCGGTCACCGCCTCCGCGCCTGTCTGCGCGTTGACAACCACCGCAGCCACCTCTGCAGGCAACATCGCCGCGCGCGTCTCATGCACAAACATATGAAATCCCGGAGTGTCGATCAAATTGATCTTGATGCCATCCCACTCGGCAAACGCCACCGCGTTGGACATCGTCGTCCGCCGCGCCACCTCTTCTTCGTCATAGGCCGTGACGGCCGATCCATCTTCAACGCGGCCCCGCGTCGTTGTCATCTTGGCGGCATGCAGCAGAGCGGAGATCAAGGTGGTCTTTCCGCAATGCGCATGCCCGACCACAGCCACGTTACGAATATCACTCCCCAAGTAGACCCTCATATCAGACTCCTCTTCCATAAATCTGAACTGACAAATCTCTTTCGGTTACAAATGACAACTCATTCCTCTGCGGGGTTTCCGTCTGACGTGATTCTCAACCCGCGATGTGGCCATCGGTAACCGTCAATTTTCAGACCCTTCCGAGGCTCACACTTCGAGGAGCAGGGATGCTATCACAAATTCAGCCGGTTCTTCGTGCTCCAATCGCGGCAAAATTTACATCCGCCGAGACAGTTCCCCAGGCCCCAGGCCCTCATCGCCGGAGATCCTCTCTCTTCCGGCCTCTCCGAGCGCCGACCGCCGGGCACGTAGACTCCCGCACCACAAATTCCGGATCGACCACAATCTGCTGCGCGTGGACCGCCGAAGCAGGCGCGCCAATCTGTTGCAACACCGTCTGAGCCGCCAGCAGTCCCATGGTCCGAAGCGGCTGCCGCACCGTCGTAAGCCCTGGATTCTGAAACGCTGCGGACTGTATATCGTCAAAACCCACGACGGATACATCCTGCGGCACCCGCAGACCTGCCTCTCGAAGAGCCTTAATCGCGCCGATAGCGGAGACGTCATTGAAGGTGAACAAGGACGTGAACGATTCGCCTCCAGCCAGAAGTCTCTGGGTGGCCAGATAGCCCGGCTCCGGCGACGGCAGATCCTCTTCAAGCTGGACGACCAGCTTCGGAAAAATCGTCAGCCCCTTCTTTTGCATCGCATGACGAATCCCGCGCCAGCGCGCCTCCGTATCCGAGCTGAACCTCTGCCCTTTGAGGAATGCCAGGCGGCGATGTCCGAGTCCATGCAGATGGTCCACAGCAAGCGCCGCCGCGAGCCGATGATTCAGGACAATGTTCGTCACTCCCTCAGGCTCATGATGGCCCGACACAGTTACGGTCGGTATCGCCCACCGTTCTCGCAGCAGAGTATCCACCGCAATCATGCCTTCGACCGCACGGTCCTGAAAGAGCCGTTGCGATCTTTGAATCATCTCCTCGCGATGATGGTGACTCACCAGAAAATAAAAGTAATCCGCCTGCAGCAGCTGATGTTCGATTCCGCTCAACACCAGCGTCGTATACCCCTCGCTCACCTCGGGCACCAGCACGCCGATGGTCTGGCTCCGTCGATTGCGCAACGAACGGGCAAACAGGTTCGGCCGGTAGTTCAACTTCTCCGCCGCCGCCAGAATACGGTCCTGCGTCTCTTTAGGAATGGAACGCGCCGCCGGAGCCGCGCTAAGAACGCGGGAAATTGCGGCCACGGACAACCCAAGATAGGCAGACAGCACCTTAAGGCTTACCGGCTTCGGCTCTCGCTTCGGCGAAGCGGAGGCGGATGCGGTCCTGCGTATTCGAGGCCTTCGAGGCATCCTTGCAGTCTGTCACAAATGAGCACACCCATAAAAATTTAATCCTGTGTCCCTTGACACTCCCTTCGATAAACGGGCACTATTTCCAGCTAGGCAAACGATTGCCTAAGAATGACTTGATGAGCCACGGCTTCCAACTATCCGCGGCGCTTTTTTGGAGGCAGTTTATGAAGAGAATTTCCAGCGTCCTCGCGATCTGCGCGGTGGCGGTTATGTTTACCTGCCTGAACGCACCTGCGTTCGCACAATTTCGCACTTCCATCCAGGGTGTTGTGACCGATCCCGTGGGAGCAGTCGTCCCGGGTGCGACCCTTACGCTGAAAAACCTGTCGACCAACGACACGGTCGTAAGAACCAGCAATGAAGCCGGCGTCTTCAACTTCAACGCTCTTCCCGCGGATCACTTTTCCTTGACTGTCGAAATGAAAGGTTTCCAAAAGAAGGTTCTCGACAACCTGCAGTTGATCCCTGAGCAGCCAAACTCGCTAAATGTAACGCTTGAACTTGGCGTCGAGTCGATGACCGTTACAGTCGACGCGTCTCTCGCGCCAGCCCTGGATACTGAGACCGCAACCACCGGAACCGCAATTTCAGACAATCAGATTCAACATATGCCGGTCTATCAGCGCGACGTGACGCAACTCATTCAGTTGGCGCCTGGAGTTCTGGCCACGGGGGCGCAGAGCGCCGGAGGTGGCGGATTCCAGGCTCCAGGCACACAGACCGGCGCTTCATCCGGCGGCGGCGGCAATTTAGGACACTCGAGCAGTATCTTTGCGACGGAAAATGGCGCTTCGGCCAACGCCAACGGCGCCCAGTTTGGAAACAACGGCTACAGCATCGACGGTATCAGCACGGTGAGCGCCACCTGGGGCGGATCGACGGTCGTCACCCCCAGTGAAGATTCAGTCGACAACGTTAAGATCGTCACCAATGCCTACGACGCCGAAAATGGCCGTTTCTCGGGGGCGTTGACCCAAATTACCTCCAAGAGCGGAACCAACAATCTTCACGGCAGCATTCTCGTCCAGATCGCTCGCCCTGGACTGAATGCCTATCAGCGTTGGAACGGCCCCCAGACGGTGCAGTCGAATGATCCAGTCACCGGAGTCAAGCTGACACCCGCCCAGCGTGGCCTGCTCCGCGACCAGGACCGCTATAACCAGTGGGGTGGAAGCATCGGTGGACCAATCTGGAAAAATAGGGTCTTTGCCTTCTTCGCCTACGAGGGACAAAGCCAGAACATACAGACGACCAGCAACCAATGGTTCCCGACCGCAGCGCTTGCTGGATTGGCGCCGGCAAACAGTATCGCCTCCACCATCCTCAAGTTCCCGGGAGCGGCAGTTGCCGGCACAGTGATTGCCTCGAATACCTGCACGAACGCCGGCCTCATTGAAGGCGTCAATTGTCGTACCATCCCGGGTCAAGGCTTGAACATTGGTTCGCCGCTGACCACCGGCCTTGGCAAGCAGGACCTTACTTATGTGAGCGCCTCCCAACCCGGGGTCGGTAGTGGACTCTCAAACACTGCGGATATCGCCCAGTACAGCATATCCAACCCGACCACCAGCGATTTCAAACAGTACAACGGACGCCTCGATGCCAATGTGACCGGTAAGGACCATGTCAGCTTCGCGATCTACTGGGTTCCAGCGAGCTTTACCAAGCTTAACGGCGGACTGGGTTATCAACTCTTCACTCACTCGCAGATCAACGACGCTTTCTCGATCATCTGGAACCACACTTTTTCGCCCAGCTTCCTGAACGAAGCCCGCGCCAACGCGGCAGGCTGGCGCTACAACGAACTTGAGAGCAACCCTAAGGCACCATTCGGCCTGCCCCAGATCAACTTAGCTCAAAACGGCGGTGTGCAAATAGGCAGCATATCGATCGGTGCCCTCGGTGTGCCCGCGCCGAATCACCTGGACCAATGGACCTACGGCTACAAGGACGTCGCCACCAAAATTCTGCACACGCAAACGATGAAGTTCGGCTTCGATTTTACCCGGCTCTACTTTCTGAATGATCCGATCGGGGCGCCGAATTACACGTTCTTCAACATCTGGTCCTTCCTGAATGATGCCCCGGAGGCAGAAGGCGGTCCGTTCCAGGCAACCACCGGTATTCCCGGCGGCTTCCGCAACGATAATCGCCAGAACTTGTTAGGCGTCTTCTTTCAGGACGATTGGAAGGCCCGTCCCAACCTTACTTTGAGTGCCGGTCTCCGCTACTCCTATTTCGGGCCACTCACGGATAAGAACAACAACCAGGGTGTACTCACGTTCGGCAGCGGCGCAAGCCTCTTGACCGGCATCACGATCCGCACGGGAATCGGCGCGTGGAACGCGCAAAAGCTCAACTTTGGCCCGCAGGTTGGCTTTAACTGGAGTCCGGCTGCAGCCAACGGCAAAGTGGTCTTCCGCGGCGGCTACGGCATCAACTATAACCAGGAGCAGATCGCAAACTCCAACATAAATAACGGCAACCCGCCGGGAACCAGCTCTGTTCCGGGCACCAGTCAAA
>DATMPD010000162.1:0-2666 GCA_035567955.1 Edaphobacter sp. | reverse complement strand
GGATGCGCTTGGAGGTGTAGTCGGGGTCGAAGAGGACGTTGAAACCGGCGGCCTTGCCGATGGCCTGATAGATGACCTTGACGTCTTCGACCATGTGGATGGCGGGGATGGGGTCGTTCGAGAGCGGCTTGAGTTCGACTGGGCCGGCGATGGAGCCGATGGAGGCGAGGACTTCGTTCTGCCTCGACATCTGTTCGGTGGGCGCGGGCGGGCCGCTTGGCGGCGTCGCGGAGATCTGCTTGTGAAGTTGATCGAGCTCCTGCTGGGCGGCCTGATAGCCGGGATCGATCTGGAGGGCGCGATTGAACTGAGCCTCAGCCCCGGCTAAATCACCGTTCTGGACGAGGACTCGTCCCTGGTCGACGTGAGCAGCGGCGGCCAGGAAGCGCGTGCGGTCAAAGTGAGCTTTGTAGCGAAGATCGTTCGGCTTCAGTTGGGTTGCGTGCCGGTAGTCCTCAAAGGCGGTGTCGAAGTCGTGATGCGCTTCGGCGGCCTGTCCGCGCTGGTCCCAGGTTTTGGCCGATTGGGCGTGCGCGGCGGAAGAGCCAAAGGCTGCGAGGCAGCACAGGAGCAGGAGAGCCAGCGCTCTGGCATGCAGGAGAGCAAATGCTCTGGGATGCAGGAGAGCTAGCGCTCTGGGAAGGAATGCCGATAGTCTGCCGATTGATCTATACCCACGACGCATGCTGCTTCCGTTTTCGTCCTTTACACGGTAAAAAGTGTGGCGTTTGCCGGAGTGCTGCACGCCTGCCGGGAAGATGATTCTGAAGAAGATTTTCCTGGACAGGACGCTGCCTGCGGGGGCGGTGCCTGCCAGGCTGCTGCGCTCGGGTGAGTATAGCATTCGCGGAACGTTCGACCTCATCGTACAGAGTAGCCTTTATTGGTTCGCGGACGCTCGGGAGCACGGCTCGCGGCTAGGGTTATGGCAGCCTCATGCCGGCATGACTGCCCCGGCGATGGAAGTTGATGGTGGTTAGACGCGCAGGTGGATTGCGGGTGAGTCGTTGGGTGAGAGGTATGGGTGAGACGAAAGTTGCAGGCGTGTTAAAGTAGAAGATTCGATGGCTCGCTCTCTCTCCAACCCGACGATCGCTCATCAGCCGAAGCCGGTGGTGAAGGAGAAGGACCGCGACCCGGTGGCTGCGGGCAAGAGGGATGCCGCTTTCAACCGTTCGGCGAGCTTTAACTATTTTCTGTCGGACAAGTTCGAGGCAGGGGTTGCGCTGCGCGGGACCGAGGTGAAGTCGATCCGTGAGGGCAAGGCCAACCTGAAGGATGCGTATGGGCTGCTGAAGGATGGGGAGTGTTTTCTGCTGAATGCGCACATTGGGCCGTTCTCGCATGGAAATGCGATGAACCATGATTCCCTTCGTACGCGCAAGCTGCTGCTGCATAAGAGCGAGGTGCGGAAGCTTGAGGGGATGACGAAGCAGAAGGGGTTCACGCTGATTCCGACGCGGCTCTATTTTCGCAATGGGCGCGTGAAGTGTGAGCTGGCGCTGGCCAAGGGCAAGCAGGAGTGGGATAAGCGCGCCACCGAGCGTAAGCGGGAGGCCGATAACGAGGCTAAGGCTGCGGTTGCGCGGAGTCAGCGGCGGTAAATGGTCAACACTCAGTAGAGGCTTTGTCCTGCCGGACGGGCCCACTGCGCGTGGGGCGGTCACTTCGTGACGCGTATACCCGGTGTGGGCAGGATGATCCTCTTTGGTCCTCCCGTTGGTCGGGAGAAACATAATGTCGGCCAACGGCCGGACCGATGCGGCTTATTTCACCGAGACAAGTTAAAAAGGCGTGCGAACGCCCGCGCCACGCGCAGTGGGCCTGTCGGGCAGGACAAAGCCTCAGATATTTTATGCGAGGCGGTTAACAGATAGTCGCGCTACGATAGTTGAATGGATACGAAGCTGCTTTTTCAGGACTCTGCTGGTTTTCAGACGCCGATGCTGACGATTTTCGCCGTTGATATTGCCATAGGCAAAGACGCCGATCCTCTGGTGGCGCTGCTGACGACCTCGGATGCGGTAACCGATGCGGCGGCGAAGGTGTTGGCATGGGGGGAGTTCAAGGCAACGCTGGGCGAGACGCTGCTGCTGCATGCTCCGAATGGATTGAAGGCGGAGCGGTTGCTGGTGGTGGGGCTGGGTAAGGCGAAGGGGCTCTCGGTCGATGAGGTGAGGAAGGGTGCGGGCACGGCGGTGCGGGCGGCCAAGCCGCTGGGCGTGCGGGAGCTGGCGATTGCGTTTCCGGAGGATCATGCGTTGTCGGATGAACACCTGGAGACGCTGCCCTGCACGTTGCTGTCGAGGGCGCTGGTCGAGGGCGCGGAGCTGGCGGAGATGGACTGGGATACGTATCGGAGCGATCGCAAGGACCGAACGGTTCGCTTGCTGACGGTGATTGCCAATGAGGCGGAGAAATCGAAGCGGGATGAGATTCAGAAAGGGTTTGATGAGGGACTGATTGTTGCGGCGGCGCAGAACTTTACGCGCTCGCTGGTGAACGAGCCGGGGAATGTGCTGACGCCGACGGAGTTGGGCAAGCGCGCGGCGGCGATGTGCGCGGAGGTGGGGCTGAAGTGCGAGGTGCACTCGACGAAGAAGCTGCATGAGCTGAAGATGGGGGCGTTCTGGGCGGTGGCGCAGGGGTCGGAGGAGCCGCCGGCG
>DATMPD010000161.1:0-6650 GCA_035567955.1 Edaphobacter sp. | reverse complement strand
CACCCGGATCTGCCGTTTGAATACTTCATGGATTTGGTGCGCGGGCTGAAGGTGCGGTTTCCCAAGGTGCACATCAAGGCGTTCACCATGGTGGAGGTGGCGTTTCTGGCCAAGCGCGGGAAGATGACGATTCCGGAGGCGTTGGAGCGGATGAAGGCTGCGGGGGTAGATTCGATGCCGGGGGGCGGGGCGGAGATCTTCGCCGATCGGGTACGGCATATCATCTGCGACCACAAGATTGATGGAAGCGAGTGGCTGGACACGGCGCGCGCGGCTCATAAGATCGGGCTGCGGTCGAATGCCACAATGCTGTATGGGCATGTGGAGAACGATGAGGATCGCGTCGACCACCTGGTGAAGCTGCGCGAAGTGCAGGATGAAACAGGTGGGTTCCAGACATTTATTCCTCTGGCGTTTCATCCGGAGAATACGGCGTTGGCGCATATTCCGAAGACGACGGGGATGATGGACCTGCGGCAGATTGCGGTTGGCCGTTTGATGCTGGACAACTTTCCTCACGTGAAGAGCTACTGGCAGATGGTCTCGCCGAAGATGGCGCAGATCTCGCTGCGGTTTGGCGCGGATGATATCGATGGCACGGTGATCGAGGAGAAGATCTATCACGATGCCGGGGCGACGACTCCGCAGGGCATGCGTCGGGCGGACCTGGTACGGCTGATCACCGAGGCTGGGCGGGAGCCGTTTGAGCGTGACACGATGTATCGGGCAGTGACCCGGAGCGAAGACACTTTTACTGTTGCGGTCTGAACCGAGCGGGGGCTCTCGCGAATAGGGCGCTGCGGTTTGGACGTGCCATGCGATGGATGTGACGTTCCTTACTTTATTCGCCGGGCTAACTGTTGAGCGCCCGGTACCGTGTGAATCGGAATATTAGAAGAAGCTGACCTTGCCGGGGCAAGGTGCGCCTTTTGTTGGAGATTGCACACCGAAAGTGGAAATGCATTTGCCCTGTGGGTAATCTTTTTACCCTCTGCGACCGATTTTCTGCGCAATTGATGCTTCCGCTCTAAGAAAAAGCGGTAAATAGGGGGATTTCCTGCGAATTCGGGATTGGCCGCGGACTTGCAATAACTCAGAGTCATCAGGATATCGTGAGGGACCAGGAAGGCGTATCCGCCTGATTCCAAGAGTAGTTAAGCAGGGCCAAATTCAGCGGCAAACCCACTTTCGGGGGAAGGAGGATCTATGTATCTTTTGTTCGGACCATCTATGGCGGCTTTGGTTGTTATTGCGGTTATCCAGCTTCGCGATCACTTTGTTGCGTCTCGTTAGACGGTCATTGTCGTATTCACTGCGGCTTTGGTTCCCTCACCGCCCCCAATCTTTGAGTGGGAGGATTGAGGCGGAGGTCGGGCTTATGCCTGGCCTCTTTCCTTTTGGAGCTGGTTGGATTTGTTGATTGCGGTGGGACCAGGCCTGCGTGATAGGTTTCGACCGCGTGAATTCCCGCAGCTGCGCTAAGGTTTGCCCATGAGGTGATGAAGCCTGCGGCACTGTGGTATTCGGCGACGCCTACGTCCTCGAAGATGTAAGCGCCGATGAGGAAGAGGACATACCGATGCTGCGGGGTGGGGATTAGTGGAGGTTGAAGTGACAACCCCGCCGTCACTTAGGAAGGTAACGCTTTGGTGGGTTTGGCGGTCAGGATGGCGGAGAGGAAGAGGAGCAGGGCTGCTCCTGTGGCGGGAACGAGGAAGCCTGTGCGGAGATTGTGGAATTGCGTGGAGAGGACGCCGGTTAGCCAAGGGAGGCTGGCTCCGCCGAACGAGGCTGTGGCAAAGAGCGGGCCGAGGCGGGCGTGGTTGCCGGTGCGGGCGAGCAGGAAGGACACGATGAGGGGATAGATGGGAGCGAGGCTAAGGGCGCAGACAAACGTTAGCGCGACGATGCCCGTGGCGGAGATGTTCGCTGTAACGCAGAGGGCGGCCTGCGTGAGAATGAGCAGTGCGAGACAGATCCGGTAGAGAGCGGCCTCGCTGACAAGGGCCATCAGGATCGTGACGAGAATGCGGCCGGTAAGTTCGGCTATCCAGAAGCAGAGTGCGATGGACGAGGCGTGAAGGGCGGGGTTGGTGCGGACGGCGTAGCTGGGTAGCCAGCCTCCCAGTGCGTTCTCGACGCCGATGTAGAGGAAGACGGCGGCGCCAAAGACAAAGAGGGGAAGCGGCGGTAGCGGCAGGCGTTGTGCTATCGAGGGCGTTGGCGAGACGTGGGACGAAGCGGATGCCAAGTGCGCCGGTTGTGCTGGACTGAAGTTCGTTGCGGGACTCTCAATGGGGATAGAGATAGCAACGAGTGAGGTGATGGCAAGAAAAGCTGCGGTCGCGAAGAAGAAATGCTGGATGCCGCCAGCGGACAACAGGCGCACGAGGACAGGACAAGCGATGGCGCCGAGACCCCAGACGACGTTCAGTATGGCGATGAGGCGCGCGCGTTCGGCGGGAACGGTAGTGCCGGCGATGACGTTGCCTGCGGTAAGGCCCGCTCCGAGCCCAAAGCCGGTGCAGAAGAGCGCGATATGAGCCGCGTCAAAGCCGACCCACGCCATGGCGATGCATCCGGCCGCGGTGATGGCTGAGCCGTAGAGGATGCTGGCGCGGAGGTTGCGTGTGGCGAACCAGGCTCCGCAGAACTGCCCGGCGAAGTTGGCAGTGAAGAGAGTGCCTGCCTGAGCGTCCTGAATGTGCCAGCGCTGGATGAGTGGGGGCAGGAGAGGGCCGAGCATGACCGTGGCGACGCCGGCGGCAAGAAAGTAGAAGTAGACGGGGAGAAGCGCGCGGAACGGCCTCACGGGACTGGCGCCGGGTTGGAGTGCGTTTGGTGTGGTGAGTTGCAAAGCGCTCCTGTTAGCGTTTTCCTCGCGACAGCCGCGGTAGGGAGGCTTCGTAGACCCCTATGGTCGATTCTCTCACGATGAGTTCGGGCTCAAAGCAGACGTCGTGAGGATAGGGTTCTTCAGGGGCGAGGATGCGTTTGACGAGGAGTTCTGCGGCGGCTGAACCCATTTTGTAGAGTGGCTGACGGACGGTGGTGAGGCGCGGGTTGAAGTATTCGGCGACGATGATGTCGTCGAAGCCGATGACGGAGATGTCGTGGGGACAGGTGAGGCCGGCGTCCTGAATCGCACGGATGGCGCCGACGGCAGAGGTGTCATTGAAACAGAACAGGGCGGTGAAGTCGCGAGTGCGGGAGAGGAGGTCGCGCACGGGAGGGTAGCCGAGGGCGGGCGACCAGACGTTTTCCTCGAGGAAGATGCAGAGTTCGGGGTGGACGGTGATGCCGATCTCCTGCGCGATGGCGACGATGGACTGCCAGCGGGACTCGGAGTCGAGGGAGTAGCGCTGGCCTTTCATGAAGGCGATGCGGCGGTGGCCCAGGTCGTAGAGATGGCGAAGAGCCATGCGGGCTGCGGCGTTGTGATCGAGCATGATGTTGGTGACTGCGGGATCGCTGCTGTGCGAGGAGATGCCGACGACGGGGGCGGGAACGTTGAGGGAGAGTTGTGTATTGACGAGGAGAAAGCCGTCGACGCGGCGGCGCATGAGGAGTTCCTGATACTCGTCTTTGAGGTCGGGCTGGCCGAGATGGCTGACGGTGAAGTAGAGGAAGCCTTCCTGGAGAAGGTAGTGCTCGACGCCGAGCATGACTCCGGTGAAGTAGCCTTCGCTGAGTTCGGGAGCGATGATACCGATGGTGTTGGTGAGACGGGAGCGCAACATGCGGGCGTGCAGGTTGGGACGGTAGTGAAATTTTTTTGCGGCGGCGTGAACACGCTGCTTGGTGGCGGCGGGGATCGACGATGCGACGGGCGAGTTATTGAGGACGATCGAGACAGTCGCGGGCGAGAGATCAAGATACTCGGCCAACATTTTGAGAGTGGCCGGCCTGTCGGCATGGGGGAGGAACTTTTTTGCTGTCATCGTGCTCCGCGGGATGGATGTGCAAGATATGGCAACAGTTGTACACCTTTGGCTGGAACGGTGACTAGATTGCGAATAGGGTTACGAAAGTTTGTTGGCAATGGGGTGCGTTGGAAAATTACAAAATATCGACAAATGGAGTGTTTGTTTGTGACATCGTTTCGTGCTTGTCCTACTACATTATCTTCATTACGTTTTTCGATGGGATGCGTCTGAAGGGTATCTTTCTTCGAGCTTTGAGCGGCCTTCGAGAGCGCAGTTTCCTGTTTGAATCGTTCCTCGTTGTAGAGATTCTGTGACGAGTTGCATCTTCCAGATGCTGGCTTGAATGGAATGTTGGATGACGTCCTCCGTGGATGGGACCGGCGACAGATTTGCGGTATTGGCTGGCGTAGGGAACCAAGGATAAGCGACGCGTGTGTTGCTACTTAAGTTTCCCTCCACTCGAGATTGATGGAAAAAACATTTGTTTGTAATGGGGTCTAAACATTGACACAGGCCCCGAGTCATGAAACTTTAGATATCACCGATTAGTCGTCACATCGTCACATTTGTGGAATTGGTCGCGCCCCGCTTAAGAAATTGAATGAGGGCACAAAGACCAAGCCACCGGCCTTACCTTAGGACCATCGGGTGTGCATTTGTACACCGCAAACGAGTGGGAGTCCTATTTCTTAACCGCAGTTTTCCCGGGAGACTCGGAGAGAGCGCGTGTTTTCGCAGGAGGCTTGAATGAATGCTTCATGGAAGTTCACGAATGGACTCTTAGGTTTTGTCGTGTTGCTGTTGGTCAGTGTAGGCACGTGTTTTGCGCAGTCCACGGCAACGTTGTCCGGTATTGTGACTGACCCGAGCGGTGCGGTCGTTCCGGGTGCGCAGGTCATAGTGCATTCGCTTGCAACCGGACTCGATCGCCAACTCGTAACGGATAGCGCGGGTCTTTATGTTGCCCCTTCTCTGGTGCCTGGGGACTATCAGGTGCAGACCAAGGCATCGGGCTTCAGCACGTACACGGTGAAGCAAGTGACTCTGGACGTCGATCAGCATGTGACGGTCAATATGGCGCTCGCTCTGTCTACCGCTGGTGAAACGGTACAGGTGGAAAGCGCAGCCTCGCAGATCGAGGCCCAGACGATGACTGTAGGTCAGGTAATCGACAGGAATACTGTGCAGGAGCTTCCGCTGAATGGACGGCACTTTCTCGATCTGACAGTGCTGACTCCCGGCGGTGTGGTGGCCCCGACCGCAGGGAATTTGACTGGCGCGAGCCGCGGGCTGGGAGCGAACTCCTTCATCACCGCCGGCAACCGCGAAGACTCGGTGAACTTCCAGATCAACGGCATCAATCTTAACGACATCAGCCAGAACCAGATTACGTTTCAGCCATCGATTAATACGACGTCCGAGTTCAAAATTAACAACTCGACGTTCAGTTCAGAGTACGGCCGCAGTTCGGGCTCGATTGTGAACGTTTCAACGCGCTCGGGCACAGACAAGTTCCACGGCGAGGTGTTCGATTACTTCCGCAACGAAGCTCTCGATGCGCGCAATTACTTCAACCGCAATTTCGATCCTACGACTGGACTAGCAATTCCTGGACTGGCGGGCAAAAAGGCTCCGCTTAAGCGCAACAACTTTGGCGCGGCGGTGGGAGGTCCCATTTGGAAGGGCCATACCTTCTTCTTTGCAAGTTACGAAGGTCTGCGACAGCAACAGGGCATCCTGCAGAACGCGACGGTGTTGACGCCGGCGCAGCAAGCGCAAATTGCGGCGAATGCCGCTCAGTTCCCGGCCGCCGCTTCTCTGGCCAAACTTATTCCTCTGCCGAATAGCGGAAACAACTATGTTGCATTTACACCGGGACCGGTCCAAATCGACCAGTTTACTGGCGATGTACTGCACCAATTCAGCGCGAACGACTCCTTACACGGTTTTTACGCGTTTCAGAAGGATGTCCGCACGGAGCCTTCTCTGCAGTACGCAACCCCTTCGATACCCGGGTTCGGCGACCATCGCAATGCTCACCGTCAGGTCTTTACGTTGAACGAGACTCACATCTTCGGTCCGAATCTCGTGAACGAGGCACGGCTTGGCTTCAACCGCATCTCGATCGCTTTCAATCCAGCTAATTTGACCGACCCGACCAGCGTACATATTGGCGATGGTTTGTCGGGCCCGGTTGGGATACCGCAGATCCTTATTTCGGATATCAACCTGAGTTTCGGTGGTCCTTCTGGCTTTCCGCAAGGACGCAATGATACCCTTGGCGTCCTGTCCGATACTGCGACGTTGTTGCATGGCCGACACACGATCAAATTTGGCGGCGAGTTCCGTCGCTACCTCGCTGCCAGTTTCAACATGAGCGTCGGCAATATAACTTATGTAAGCACTGCCAATAACTTTATGAAGGACACCGCCACCGTCTTCGGTGTCACGCCGCAGAGTATCTCCGCCCGGGTTTACTCCAGTTCCGTGGGGGCGTTTGTGCAGGACAACTTCAAACTAACCCCGCGGCTTACTCTGGAATACGGCCTTCGCTTCGAGTGGAATGGATCGCCGGTGGAGGGCGCGAATCGCTTCATCTTCTTCGATCCCGCTGCTGTGACACTGACCAAGGCAGGCACGAATGGCCAGGGTCGAGCGGCATACGCTCAGAATTACAACGCTGAACCGCGGCTGGGATTTGCGTGGGATGTCTTTGGCACCGGC
>DATMPD010000160.1:0-13401 GCA_035567955.1 Edaphobacter sp. | reverse complement strand
ACCGGGATGTATTTCTCACCGGCCTTCGCGTTCATCGGGCGGACGATGATCGCTTCACGTTCGCCGGGGCGGATTCTGAGAAAGACTCCGCCGACCTCTCTTGGGGTGGGAGCCGGTGGAGTGGAAGCCATTCGCAGTTCGCCGTTTGGCTTCATGTTATTAAGCGCGTATACGGCGCAGTTTCCGTCCTTCAGTAGTTCGCGGACCAGGTCCTTTACGAGCTCGGACTGATTGGCGTTGAACTCGATTCCATGTACGTTCGGCATTTGATAAATGCCCCCTTTCTGACTGCTAGCCGATGCTATCGTTCGGCGCGTAAGTAAGGCGTAAAGAGGGGTTTGGGCTGGGGTTCAGGATGAAGAGGCAGGAGGAGGAACAACCGCAGGTCCCTTCGGCAAGCTCAGGGCAGGCTCTTCGACTCCGCGACTGACGATGAGACTGTCAGTCGCTCCGCTCAGGATGACAGTTTTTATTGTTTCGTTGTTTGAAGGCAACAGACAACGACGACGGCGGGGCCGTGGCTTAGAAGAGGTTTGGGTAGAGAAGCAGATTTCTCCACTACCCCTTCGACTCCGCTCAGGGTTCGGTCGAAATGACGATGCCGTTGGTGCTGCGCTCGGTCGAAATGACGAATGTTTAGAGGTGGGGTCGATTGCTAGAGGGCGGAAAGGACGATGACGACGACCACGAGACCGAGGAGGAGGCTGCGGCGGTCAGTGATGGCGTAGACGACGGGATCTTCGTTGAGGTGGCCGCGCGAGGCCATGAGCCAGAGGCGGCTGATCCAAAGGAGAAGGACAGGAACGATAAGCCAGAGGCGCCTGGTGTGCTGGTAGAGATGGGCGGCGTCGAGGGTCGAGATGTATAGGGTGAGGACGACGACGGAAGCATAGCCGCTGGCAGAGCCGAAGCTGCGGAGCTGTTCGATGTCGGTTATGTGGTATCCGCGGCCGCCGGCGGAGACGCCACCGCGCTCGCGGAGGTTTTCGAGCTCGGCGAAACGCTTGACGAAGGCGAGGGAGAGGAAGAAGAAGATGCTGAAGCTGCCGAGCCAGGTGGAGACGGCGATTCCGGATGCGGCGGAGCCGGCGATGATGCGAATGGTGTAGAGGCCGGAGAGGACGATGACATCGACAAGGACAGAACGCTTGAGACGCAGGGAGTAGGCGAGCGTGGTGACGAGATAGATGCCGAGCCACAGCAGGAAGTAGTGAGGCTTGATGAGGTACAGGAGCTGGGGCGACAGGGCGGCGATGGCATGGGGAACAAGCAGCGCCAAGGCGAGCGAGGCTGCGAGAAAAAGAATGACGACGGCGACGCCGGAGAGGGCCGAGAGGTCGCCTGACGCGAACGGCCGACGGCGCTTGCGAGGGTGCTGGCGGTCGGCTTCGAGATCGAGGAGGTCGTTGATAATGTAGGTGGCCGAGGCGCAGAGGCCAAAGCTGTAGAAGGCCAGGGTAGCTCCTGCGAGGAGACCTGGGGCCCAGGCGTGGGCGAGGACCAGAGGTACGAAGATGAGCGTATTCTTTGCCCACTGGTGGAGGCGGATTGCCTTGAGCCAGGCTTTGAGCGGGGAGACACGTTCGTTAAAGGTGCGGACCGGGGTGATACCCGCCTTGCGTAAGGCGGCGCGCAGGCCCGGGGTGGGGTTGGCGACCATGGGTTCCTGGCAGTGCTGCAGGAGCGGCAGGTCAGGGAGCGCGTTGCCGATGTAGGAGAAGTTGTCGCCGAAGCGGGACTGGAAGGCGGCGAGCTTGTTTTGGCCGGCGAGGTTGAGCTGGCCGTCGGAGGCGAGGACGCCAGTGAAGAGGCCGAGGTGGCCGGCGATGCGGTTGGCCGTGTCGGCATCGGCGGCGGTGGCGAGGTAGATGGGGCGGCCGGTGGCGCGCTGCTGCTCAAGATATTGCAGGAGTTCGCGGTTGTAGGGCAGATGGACGACATCGAGCTGAATGGTATTGGCCAGGTGACGTTTGAGGGCTGCTTTGCCCTGGGCGAGCCAGCCAGGGATATTGACGAGCGCACCGGGGTGGTGACGGGCGACGGCCAGGGCGGAATCGTGAAGGGTATCCGACTTGACGAGCGTTCCATCCAGGTCGACGCAGAGCGCCGGCAGGGTGTCGATATCGAGTGGAGAGGGCGGGATGGGCAAAAGTGTCCTTCCTTACGTCTAAACCAATGACCGGATAGAGATAGCGTCACACGAGACCGATTGCGGGCATCGAACCGAACCAGAGGCGTACGACGGCGGCGCCGGGCGAGTTGCTTAGGCGACCAAGCTCATTATCAAGTATTCTGGAAGTATCTAACACTGTTATCAGAAGATCGACATCCCTGAATTTCGGAAAGAGAACAGAGAGCGCACCCTATGTTGTCAGCGCAGATAAACGAACAGGACTCGAACGTAGAGCCGCCGGCACAAGAGCCAAAGCTAAGAATACCGTCTTCCAGCTCCGAGCCGGACGAGCCGAAGGGTTCGGGGGCACGGAAGTGGGTTGTGCTGCTGGTGATTGTGGCGGTGGTGGGCGCGGCGGTGTGGAAGATTCGCCGGAATGCGAAGGAGCAGGACTCGGTTCAACAGATTATGGCGGCGCAGGCGGACCGGCCGACTCCGGTGCAGGTGTCGGCGGTACAGCAGAAGACGATGCCGATTTTTCTGACGGCGCTGGGCACGGTGACGGCGTACAACACGGTGACGATCAAGAGCCGCGTGGACGGGCAGCTGATGGAGGTGCCGGTGCGCGAGGGCCAGGCGGTGCGGCAGGGGCAGATGCTGGCCGAGATCGATCCGAAGCCTTACCAGGCGGCGCTCGAACAGGCGCAGGGACAGTTGGTGAAGGACCAGGCGAATGCGGTGAATGCGCGGGCCGAGGCAGAGCGGTATCAGGCGTTGCTGCAGGCAGGCGTGGTGTCGAAGGAGAGCCAGCAGGCACAGGCTTCGACGGCGGGGCAGGCGGAGGGGTCGATCGCTGCGGATCAGGCGGCGATTCAGGCGGCGAAGGTGAATCTTGGATACACGAAGATCGTGTCGCCGATCGATGGAGTGGTGGGGCTGCGGCAGGTGGATCCGGGCAATATAGTTCATGCTTCGGACACTAATGGCTTGCTGGTGGTTACGCAGTTGCAGCCGATTGCGGTGATCTTTACGTTGCCGGAGGATCAGTTGCCCGAGGTGTTGAAGAGGACGCGCGGAGGAAGCAGGCTGGCGGTGGAGGCGTTCGATCGCGCGGCACAGACGCACCTGGCGAGCGGAAGTTTGCTGACGGTGGACAATCAGATCGACACGGCGACGGGCACGGTGAAGGCAAAGGCGGTCTTTGACAATCGCGATGGGGCGTTATTTCCGAACCAGTTTGTGAATATTCGACTAATTCTGCAGGAGAAGCAGAATGCGATCGTGATTCCGGCGGCGGCGCTGCAGACCGGGACGCTGGGGAACTTCGTTTATCTGCTGAGAGAGGGGCAGCCTCCGGCTGATCTGGTGGAGAAAAAAAATACGGACATGGTGACGGGGCCGCAGTTAGCAGAGAACCAGTCGAACTACTATGTTGAAGCAAAGACCGTGAATGTGGAACTGACCGAAGGGACCCAGGTGATTCTGAATAGCGGGGTGAAGGCGGGCGACCAGATTGTGGTGGACGGGCAGGAGAAGCTGAAGAATGGAAGCAAGGTATTTCCCAAGACGGCGCCGGTGAAGGGGGCGACGGCTGAGGTCAATGTTGTGGGTGAGACTGCGGGGCAGCCGTCGTGAGTTCGTCGATGAGCCCGTCGAGGCCATTTATTCTTCGGCCAGTGGCCACCTCGCTTCTGATGGTGGCCATTTTGCTTGCGGGATTTGTTGCGTATGTGCAGCTTCCGGTGTCGGCGCTGCCGCAGGTGGACTATCCGACGATTCAGGTGCAGACGTTTTATCCTGGGGCGAGTCCGGAGGTGATGGCGTCTTCGGTGACGGCGCCGCTGGAGCGGCAGTTTGGACAGATCCCGGGGCTGAGTCAGATGACGTCGACGAGCTCAGGCGGGGGCAGCGTGATTACGCTGCAGTTCTCGCTGGAGGAGTCGATCGATGTGGCACAGCAGGATGTGCAGGCGGCGATCAACGCGGCGTTCAGTTATCTTCCGAAGGATTTGCCGAACCCACCGGTGTACAGCAAGGTGAATCCGGCGGATGCGCCGATTATGACGCTGTCGTTGACGAGCGATACGCTTCCGCTGCAAAAGGTGGAGGATCTTGCGGATACCGTGATCGCGCAGAAGATTTCGCAGCTCTCGGGCGTGGGGCTGGTGTCGATCAACGGTGGGCAGAAGCCGGCGGTGCGGATTCAGGCGAACCCGACGGCGCTGGCGAATTATGGGCTGAGTCTCGAGGATATTCGCGCCGCGGTGGGCACGGCGAATGTGGACCAGGCGAAGGGGAATCTGAATGGAGCGACGCAGTCGTACACGATCGGCGCGAATGATCAGATTCCGTCCAGCGCGGGATACAACAATGTGATCATCGCGTACCGGGGCGGGTCTCCGGTGCGGTTGTCGGATGTGGCGAATGCGGTGGACAGCGCGGAGAATTTGTTTCAGGCGGCTTGGATGGGGACTTCGGCACGGGCTGCGAGTGATGGTCAGCCGGCGAGGCCTGCGACGCTGCTGCCGGCGGTGATTGTGAATATCCAACGGCAGCCGGGGGCGAACATTATCGGCGTGGTGGATGAGGTGCAGAAGATATTGCCGCAGTTGCGGTCGTCGATGCCGGCGACGGTGAAGCTGGAGGTGCTGACGGACCGGACAAATACGATTCGGGCTTCGGTGAAGGATGTGAAGTTCTCGCTTGTCCTGACGATTGGGCTGGTCGTCATGGTGATCTTCCTTTTCCTGCGTTCGTTTGCGGCGACGGTGATTCCTTCGGTGGCGGTGCCGTTGTCGATCGTGGGCACGTTCGGCGTGATGTATCTGCTGGGGTACAGCCTGAACAATTTGTCGCTGATGGCGTTGACGATCTCGACGGGCTTTGTGGTGGATGATGCGATCGTGATGATCGAGAATATCTCGCGGTATCTGGAGCAGGGCGATTCGCCGCTAGAAGCCGCGTTGAAGGGCTCGGAACAGATTGGGTTCACCATTGTTTCGCTGACGGTGAGCTTGATTGCGGTGCTGATTCCGCTGCTGTTCATGGGCGATATTGTGGGGCGGCTGTTCCGGGAGTTTGCTGTAACTCTGGCGGTTACAATTCTGGTTTCGGCGCTGGTGTCGCTGACGCTGACGCCGATGATGTCGGCGAAGCTGTTGAAGCATACTCCGGATAAGGAACAGACTACGTTTTACCGGAAGAGCGAAGAGTTTTTTGATTATGTGATTGCGAAGTACGCGGTCGGCGTGCGGTTTGTGCTTCGTCACCAGACGATGACGCTGCTGGTGACGCTGGGCACGTTTCTGCTTACGGTGTACCTGTTTTTGATTGTGCCGAAGGGATTTTTTCCGGTGCAGGATACGGGCGTGCTGCTGGGGATTACCGAGGGACCCCAGACGATCAGCTTCGGGGCAATGAGTTCGCGGCAACAGGCACTGGCGCGGGTTATTTTGCAGGACAAAGATGTGGAGAGTGTTTCGTCGTTTATCGGGATCGATGGGACGAATTCAACGTTGAACAGTGGGCGCATCCAGATCAATTTGAAGGATCGTGAGATGCGCACCTCTTCGGCGCTGGAGGTGATTCAGCGGTTAGAGCCTCAGGTGGCGAAGGTGGATGGGATCCAGTGTTTTCTGCAGCCGTTGCAGGACCTGACCGTGGAAGACCGGGTGAGCCGGACGCAGTACCAGTATTCGCTGGAGGATGCGAACACGGAAGAGCTCGCGATGTGGACTGACAAGCTGGTCGCGAAGCTGAAGACGATTCCGATTTTGAGCGATGTGGCGAGTGACGAGCAGCTTGGGGGGTTGGAGGCGAGCCTGGTGATCGACCGCGATACGGCTTCGCGGCTGGGGATTACGCCGCAGAACATCGACGACACGCTGGATGATGCGTTTGCGCAGCGGCAGGTGTCGACGATCTTTACGCAGCAGAATCAGTATCACGTGGTGCTGGAGGTGGCTCCGAAGTTTCAGCGGAATCCGGCTTCGCTTGGAAACATTTATGTGAAGAGCTCGAACGGGTCGCAGGTGCCTCTGTCGGCGTTTACGCACTTCGAGGAGAAGCCTACGCCGCTGGTGATTAGTCACCAGGGTCAGTTCCCTGCTGTGACTATCTCGTTCAACCTGGCGCCGGGCAAGTCGATCGGCGATGCGGTGAATGCTGTGAACCATGCGAAGGCGGAGCTGAATATGCCGCCGAGCGTGAATGCGGAGTTCCAGGGTTCGGCGCGGGCGTTTGAGGCATCGCTGGAGAATGAGCCGCTGCTGATTCTGGCGGCGCTGATCGTGGTCTACATTGTGCTAGGTGTGTTGTATGAGAGCTATATTCACCCGATCACGATTCTGTCGACGCTGCCTTCGGCGGGCGTTGGCGCGATCCTGGCGCTGCTGCTGTTTCATGTGGACCTGAGTGTGATTGCGCTGATCGGAATCATTCTGCTGATTGGCATTGTGAAGAAGAACGCAATCATGATGATCGACTTCGCGCTGGAGGCCGAGCGCGAGCAGGGGATGTCGCCGACAGAGGCGATCTATCAGGCTTGCCTGCTGCGTTTCCGGCCGATCATGATGACGACGATGGCGGCGCTTCTGGGCGGGTTGCCGCTGGCGCTGGGCACGGGCACGGGAAGCGAGTTGCGACGGCCGCTGGGCATTACGATTGTGGGCGGTTTGATTGTGTCGCAGGTGTTGACGCTATTTACGACGCCGGTGGTTTATCTGTTCTTTGACCGGCTGGGACGCAAGTCGAGGCAGGTTGAGGTGGAATCACATGCGCATGCTTTTTCGGCAGATTGAAAAGTGCAGGGAGTTGGGGATAGGGAGTAGGGAGTAGAAGGCGACTATGCATTTTTCAGCTCCATTTATTCGGCGGCCGGTGGCGACATTTCTGATGTCGATAGCGGTGATTCTGGCGGGTGCGGTGGCGTATACGCTGCTGCCGGTGGCCAGTCTGCCGCAGGTGGAGTTCCCTGTCATTTCAGTGGGTGCGAGTTTGCCGGGGGCTGATCCGGAGACGATGGCTTCGTCGGTGGCGACGCCGCTGGAGCGGCAGTTTTCGAAGATCGCCGGGATTAATGAGATGACGTCCTACTCGTCGACGGGGTCGACGGGGATTGTGCTGCAGTTCGATCTGTCGCGGGATATCAATGGGGCGGCGCGGGATGTGCAGGCGGCGATCAATGCGGCACGGAGCCAGTTGCCGGCGAACCTGCCGAGCAATCCGGGGTACTACAAGGTGAATCCGGGAGACTCGCCGATTATGATTCTGGCGCTGACGTCGGAGACGATGAATATTCCGCAGTTGTACGACGCATGCGACAGCATTTTGGCGCAGAAGATTGCACAGGTGCAGGGTGTGGGGCAGACGTGGTGCGGCGGAAGCGCGAAGCCGGGGGTGCGGATTGAAGCGAATCCGATGCAACTGGCGCATTATGGGATCGGGTTGGAGGCCTTGCGTGCGGCGATAGGCACGGTGAATGTGAACCAGCCTAAGGGGTATCTGCAGGACGATGAGCGGCGATGGAGCGTCAGCGCTACGGATCAGCTGTTTGGGGCGGAGGCGTATGCTCCGCTGATTGTGGCGACGGATCGTGGGCCGGTGAGTTCGGCGCCGGCGCGTTCGGGACTGCCTGCGTCGGTGGCGAGTGCGTTGACGAATGTTCCGACAGTGAGTCCAGGAAGCGGTTCCGCGGCGTCAACGGGGGTGGCGGCTAGTGGCTCAGGAGCGACGCCGGCTACGAATGCGGGCGGTGGTGCGGGGCATGGCATTGTGCGGATCCGGGATGTGGCGAAGGTTGTCGACAGCGTCGAGAATGTTCAGGCGGCGGGTGTGTTCAATGGCAAGCCGGCGATTGTTGTGCTTGTGTTCAAGACGTCGACCGCGAATGTTATTGAGACGGTCGATAACGTAAAGAAGATGCTGCCGATGCTGGAGGCTTCGATACCACCAGCGATTCAGGTGCATGTGGCCATGGACCGGACTACAACGATTCGTGCTTCGGTGAAGGACGTGACGCGGACGCTGTTGATCTCGATCATGCTGGTGATCCTGGTGGTGTTCTTGTTTCTGCGAGAGGTTCGGTCGACGCTGATCCCGACGGTGGCAGTGCCGTTGAGCCTGCTGGGCACTTTTGCGGTGATGTATCTGCTGGGGTACACGCTGGATAACTTGTCGCTGATGGCGTTGACGATCTCGACGGGGTTCGTGGTGGATGACGCGATTGTGGTGATTGAAAATATCAGCCGGCATCTGGAGGACGGGATGTCGCCGTTTGAGGCGGCGATGGTGGGGTCGAAGGAGATTGGATTTACGGTGCTGTCGATGAGCACGTCGCTGATTGCGGTGTTCATTCCGATTCTGTTGATGGGCGGGATTGTGGGGAGGCTGTTTCGTGAGTTTGCGGTGACGCTGTCGGTTGCGATCATGGTGTCGCTGGTGGTTTCGCTGACGACGACGCCGATGCTGAGCGCGAAGTTTCTGGAGGCGCATAACAAGCGGCGGCATGGGTGGTTTTATCGTCTGGGTGAGCGCGGGCTCAGGTGGATGGCGGCGGAGTATGAGCGTGGGCTGCGGTGGGTGTTGCAACACCAAAAGCTGGTGCTGACGATTACGGTGCTGACCTTTGGGCTGAATGTTTATCTTTACGTCCTGGTGCCGAAGGGGTTCTTTCCGGAGCAGGACACGGGACGGATTGGCGGGCAGGTGCAGGGGCAGCAGGATGTTTCGTTTCCTGAGATGAAGAAGAAGGTGCTGGCTCTGGCGGCTATTGTGGGGCAGGACCGGGCGGTGCAGGATGTGACTGCGTTCGCAGGAGGGCGTGGGAACGCCAACGCCGGATTCATGTTCATGTCGCTGAAGCCGGACGCGGAGCGGCACAAGACGGGGGATACCGCGCAGGTGATTGTGGATCGGCTGCGGCCTAAAGTGAGCAATATTCCGGGTGCGATTCTTTATCTTCAGGCGTTTCAGGATCTGCGCATCGGCGGACGGAATACAGCGACGGAGTACCAGTACACGTTGACCGCGGATAGCCTGAAGGATTTGAACGAATGGGGCTCGAAGCTGAAGGACGCGATGGACAAGCTGCCGCAGATCAAAGATGTTGCGACGGATCAGCAGCAGCAGGGACTACGTGGACAGTTGGTGATCGATCGGGCTACGGCGAGCCGGCTGGGGGTTTCGCCGCTGACAATCGACGCGACGTTGTCGGATGCGTTTGCGCAGACGCAGGTATCGACGACGTACATGCCGCTGAACCAGTATCACGTGGTGATGGAGGTCGCGGAGGAGTTTCAGCGGGATCCGGATGCGTTGAAGAATATTTACGTGAAGAGCACTTCGGGGGCGATGGTTCCGCTGTCGGCGGTGACGCACTTCGAGACACAACGGATTCCGCTGGCCGTCAATCACCAGGCGCAGTCGCCGGCGACAACACTGTCGTTCAATCTGGCGCCGGGAGCTTCGTTGAGTGATGCGACGAAGGCGATCCAGCAGGCGAGGGTGGATATTGGGATGCCGTCGTCGATCCATGGCGGATTTGCCGGGTCGGCGCAGGCGTTCAAAGACTCGCTTTCGAGTGAGCCGTGGCTGATTCTGCTGGCGCTGATCGCGGTGTATATCGTCTTGGGGATTTTGTATGAGAGCTTTATCCATCCGCTGACGATTCTGTCGACGCTGCCTTCGGCTGGGGTGGGCGCGATTGTGGCGCTGCTGCTGTTCAAAGTCGATTTGAGCGTGATCGCGATGATCGGGATTATTTTGCTGATCGGGATCGTGAAGAAGAATGCGATCATGATGATCGACTTTGCGCTGGTGGCGGAGCGGCAGCATGGGAAGACGCCGGAGGAGGCGATCTATGAGGCGTGCGTGCTGCGGTTTCGGCCGATCATGATGACAACGATGGCGGCGCTGCTGGGCGGGCTGCCTCTGGCGTTGGGGCACGGGGCCGGGGCGGAGATGCGGCGGCCGCTGGGAATTACGATTGTGGGTGGGTTGATTGTGTCGCAGGCGCTTACGTTGTTTACTACGCCGGTGGTCTATTTGTTCTTTGATCGGGTGCGTGGCAGGTTTGAGCGGGCTGGGTCGAGGCGAAAGATGGGGCGGGGTGTGGCGCAGGCGGTTGCTGGGGATTGAATCGGATTGTGACAACTGAAAGAGGAAGGGCCCGGGGCTAAAGCCCCAGATACGCTCGATTCTTTCCGTGGGGCTAAAGCCCCACGCTTCATTCCCAAACACATTAGCGGAAACTGTTGATCCTACGCCTAGACCAGGGCGGGCTCGGGGACCAGGACGTCGCTGGAGCGGCGGCGATCGAGGGGGCTGCCGGGCAGTTTGGCAACCTGTGTGTGGGGGAAGTAGGAGTTTTCGAAGTACTGTGCCAGCATACGGTGGGTGTTGAAGAAGCTGCCGTTGATGGCGATGCAGTGCTGCTGCATCCGCGACCAGGCATGGGGGTTGGCGTACATAGGGGCGATGGAGTGCTCGAGTTTTTCGTAGAGGCTGGCGGCTTCGGCGGCTTCGTTTTCGCCGTTTGCGATCGCCCAGCCGGTGGTGTTCTCGGCACAGCCTTCGATCCACCAGCCGTCAAGGATGGAGAGCGAGGGGACGCCGTTGAGCGCGGCCTTCATGCCGGAGGTGCCGGAGGCCTCGTAAGGGCGACGAGGGGTGTTGACCCAGACGTCGACGCCCTGGGTGAGGAGTGCGCCTAGTTCCCAGTCGTAGTTTTCGATGTAGTAGATCTTGAGGGCCGAGGAGTTGAGCTTGGCGGCGGCGGAGTAGACGTCGCGGATGAGGCCTTTGCCGGCGTTATCGGCGGGGTGGGCTTTGCCGGCATAGAGAATCTGAAGGCCGCCGATCTTTTCGGCGATCGCTACGAGGCGGGCTGGATCCTGCAGGAGCAGACTGGCGCGCTTGTAGGTGGCGACGCGGCGGGCGAAGCCGAGGGTAAGGACGTTGGGATTGAAGTGGAGGCCCGTACGTTTGGCGATGGTGCCGAAGAGACGAAGCTTGCCCTTATTGTGGGCAGCAGCGATGCGCGCGGACTCGATCCCGTAGACGGAGCGCAAGTAGTGATTGTCTGTGCGCCAGTGGGGGATTTCGCTGTCGAGGAGCTCCTGGAACTGGGGGGAGAGCCAGGTGGCGGCGTGGACCCCGTTGGTGATGGAGTAGACCTTGTAGTCGGGGAACATCTGCTGCGAGACCTTGCCGTGCTGCATGGCGACGCCGTTGACGAAGCGCGAGAAGCGCAGGGCGATGTAGGTCATGTTCATGAGGCCGTTGTGAAGACAGCCGAACTGGTCGATGGCGGAGGCCCGGTCGTGACCGAGGACCTGGTACATCTGGTCGATGCCGAACTGGTCGTGCCCGGCGGGAACGGGGGTGTGGGTGGTGAAGACGCACTGCTGGCGGACGGCGTCGATGTCAGCTTCGGTCGCGTCTTTGAGAGGTTTGCCGGCAAGGCGATCTTCGAGCAATCCGATGGCGAGGAGGGCGGCATGGCCCTCATTCATGTGGTAGACCTTGGGCTTACAAGCGAGGGCGTCGAGCAGGGCGACGCCACCGAGGCCGAGAACGGTCTCCTGACAGAGGCGGTAGTAGGTGTCGCCGCCGTAGAGGTGGTCGGTGAGCCGGCGGTCCCAGGGGTCGTTCCCTTCGACATCTGTGTCGAGCAGGAAGACGGGGATGACGTGGCCGGTGATACCGACGACATCGAAGCGCCAGGCACGGACTAGTATCTGACGACCCTGCATGGTCAGGGCGATGATCTGGTTGGCGCTGGGAAGCGTTGTCTCGGGCGACCATGAGACGTCGGTTTCGGTCTGCTGGCCGACGTCAGAGAGCTTCTGCCGGAAGTAGCCGCGGCGATGGACCAGAGAGATCGCAACCATGGGGGCGGAGGTGTCGGCTGCGGAACGGAGGGTATCGCCGGCAAGCATACCGAGACCGCCGGAGTAGGTTGGCAGCGCGGGGGAGAGGGCGATCTCCATGGAGAAGTAGGCGACGGTTCGGTTGGTGAGATCGGGGGTTGACGGGGTGAGAGTGGAGGCGAGTGTCATGCGGTGATTAGTCCTTTTCTCATCCGAGCCGGTCATGCTAGAAGAGCGCGATATCAAAACGATGCCTGCGATTCCCTATCGGTTGAGTAGAGAGTTTGCACGATTTCGGCGATTGGGCAGGCTTAAGCATCGAATCTTGCTGATTTTAGCAAACCGTTTAAACGATTTAGATAGAACCTGCGGTACCTGGGTTGGTTCTATCGTGGGATTGACCGAAGGCTCGCAACCGCCGCGGCGTCAAGGCGTTGGCTTATCTGGTCCAACCAAAGGAGATGCTCGGGTTTCATCAGGACAGACCGAAGGCAGGTCACCGTCATTTGGGGATGGACTTCGTGGGAGTTTTTCCATGAATCTTGTGGAAAAAAGCGCACCGGGATTTTTGCCAAGGCGAGGTGCAGGTTGCACCTCGCGGCCTCGTCGAAGACGCGTTGGGCGAGGGTGGAGGAGGCCTCTGGAGTCGGCGCGCGGACGGCCCAGAAGACGATGTCCAGTTGCGGTGGAGATGCGGGGGCAATGAAGTGGGTGGATTCGGTGAGGCGTTGGTGGAGTGTGAGGGCGGCGGTGTGGCCAGCTTCGAGTCCCTGTGCGAAGGCGCCGCCGGGAGTGTAAGGGAGCAGTTGCTGCGTGGCCCAGAGGGCTACGGCGGAAGCTCCGGCGCGGGAGCACTCGAGGGAGATCTCGCCGAGGTGGAGGTCCTTCGACGAGAAGTAGGTGTAAGGGGAGTCGTGTTTGTAGAGACGGCCGACAGCTGGGTCGCGGAAGAGGATGCAGCCACAGCCGTAGGGTTGGAGGCCGTGTTTGTGCGGATCGATGACGATAGAGTCGGCGTGCGGGATGGCGTCGAAGGCGGCGCGGGTCTCGGGAGCGAGGTTTGCGGCGAGGATGAAGTAACCACCGTAGGCGGCGTCGACATGGATGCGGAATTTGTATTTTTTCTGAAGGGCGACGATCTTGTCGAGTGGGTCGACAGAGCCGATGGCGGTCGTGCCTAATGTAACCACTACTGTTCCAATTATGCCGGTCTCAAGGAGCGCTTCGAGGATGGTGAGGTCCATGCGGCCGTGCTGGTCAGACGGCGTGGAGATGAATGGAAGACCGAGAACTCCGCTGATGCGGCTGTGGGTGTAGTGGGCTTGATCGGACGCGGCGATTGCTTTGGGTGTTCCGTCTTCATTGGGGTCGAGTTGGCCGGCAACCCAGAGGGCTTCGAGGTTGGCGAAGGTTCCTCCG
>DATMPD010000159.1:0-6255 GCA_035567955.1 Edaphobacter sp. | reverse complement strand
CTATCTTGAGGGAGGCGTTGAGGTTCAGGGCGGCGGTGGCCTGGTGGAGGATGGCGGGATCGAGGCCGGAGTCGATGAGGGCTCCGAGGAACATGTCACCACTGATGCCGGCGAAGCAGTCGAGATAGGCGATGCGCATGGAGTTATTGTTTCATGGGTGGGCGGGAGTGGCGTTTGGGATGCCGGAGTACCGGGCGGCAAAAGTTTTTCATGTCATGAAAGATGGCAATAGGTATAGACTGCTCGCGTTCCCGATTCCATCGCTTTACCGGCCCATGCATTGAGCGCCTCCCCGCGTCGTTTCGATGACTCGATGTGTGCTGCCGCCAATCTCGGTCCCTGAACTGTTTCAAAAAGCCCAAGGAGGGCTGCACGATGAAAAAGTTAGCGGGTTATCTGGCAGGTGGTTGTCTTGTTTTCTTAGGTCTGTTTCCTAGTCCGAATGTTGCCGCGGCGCAGGATGGGGCAGGTGCGGGTGCGCCTCCACCAAAGGTGCTGGTGATTCAGCGTGAGATGCTGAAGCCGGGAAGAGCCGGCGCCGCGCATCTCAAGACGGAGAGTGCTTTCGTTCAGGCGATGACGGCGGCGAAGTGGCCGACGCACTATTTCGCAGCGGAGTCGTTGTCGGGCTTGTCGCGGGCTCTGTTCTTTATTGGGTACCCATCCTTTGCTGCATGGGAAAAGGACAACCAGGACACGGCGAAGAATGCGACGCTGTCCGCGGCGTTCGATCATGCGTCTTTGATGGATGGCGAACAGCTGACCGAATATAGTTCGGGCGCCTTCCTGTTTAACGAGGAGGGCAGCTTGGGCGCGAACATCGATATTGCGCACATGCGTTATTTTGAGATCTCCCAGTTTCACGTTCGCCCAGGCCATGAGAAGGACTGGGACGATCTGGTGAAGCTGTACAAGAGCACCTACGGAAAGGCCGTGCCGGGTGCGAAATGGGCTGTTTTCGACAGCATGTATGGCGTGGAAAACGGCGGTCTGCACCTGGTCTTCGTCCCGATGCGTTCGCTGGCTGAGGTTGACCAGAGCGTGCTGGATGGGAAGAAGTTCGAAGCGGCGCTGGGAGAGAGCGGGCTGAAGAGGCTGGGAGAGCTGTCGGCGGCTTGCATTCAATCGTCGCAGACGAATCTGTTCCAGTTCAATCCGAAGATGAGCTACCCGCCGGAGGAGTGGATCAAGGCAGATCCCGGTTTCTGGTCGCCGAAGATGGCGGTAGCCGCGAAGAAGACGACGACTCCTTAGCTGGTTGTGTGGTTAGTTTTGATCTGACGAAGCCCCCTCTGTTGCGTTCGCGATGGAGGGGGTTTGTCTTGTGGCAGGCGAAATCAGAATTCCAAGGTATGGGCAAGCGTTAGTGGTTAAGAGGGTGCGGAAAAGTGAAGTTGCGGTTGGAATAGCAAAAGACCCGGGGCTAAAGCCCCTCCTTAAGCTACAGATCTTTCGTGGGGCTAAAGCCCCACGCTAATCCGAAAGACCAAGGCATCGACTTTTTCAGCAGCCTCTAAAAGCCCCTTGTTTAGCAGGTTATTCGGTGTCCGTTCGGCTGCGCTCAGGACAGTCTCTGAAGTCGTGCCCCTTCAAAGCCGACTGATAGCAGCTCGGAATTTGGTCTACTACGGGGCGCGAGTGATGGCGGAGGTGGGGAGGACGTCGTTCATGCTGCCGGAGCGGTAGCCTTGGGTGTCGAGGGTGACGTAGAGGAAGCCGAGGGGCTTGATGGCGGCGGTGATTTTTTCGAGGATGGGGAGAGAGAGGGCGCGGGCGAGGTCTTCACGGGCGATTTCTATGCGGGCGAGGTCGCCGTGGTGGCGGACGCGGACCTGGAGGAAGCCGAGGGCGTGAAGGGCGGCTTCGGCTTGCTCGACCTGGGAGAGATTTTCGCGGGTGACGGGGCGGCCGTACTCGATGCGGGAGGCGAGGCAGGCAGAGGCAGGCTTGTCGGCGAGGGAGAGGTTGGCTTCGCGGGCCAACTGGCGGATTTCTTTTTTGGTTAGCTGCGCGGTGACCAGAGGGGCTACGGCGTGGTGTTGTGCGGCGGCTTGCTGGCCGGGCCGGAATTCGCCGCGGTCGTCGAGGTTCATGCCGTAGGCGATGCGCGCGAAGCCGGATGTGGCGCGGGCTTGTTCCATCTGGGTGAAGAGCTCGTCTTTGCAGTGGAAGCAGCGGTGGGCGTCGTTGCGCTTGTAGTCGGGGCTTTCGAGTTCGTTGGTGTGGAGGATTTGGGTGGGGATGTTGTGGACGGCGGTGAAGGCGAGGGCGGCGGCGAGTTCGGCGCGGGGGAGGGAGGCTGAGTCGGCGATGACGGCTTGCATTTTTTCGCCGAGGGTTTGGTGGGCGACGTAGGCGAGGTAGGCGGAGTCGGTGCCGCCGGAGTAGGCGACGAGGACGCTGCCCAGGTCGCGAAGGGTGGTTTGGAGGAGTGCGTATTTGGCGGTTAGGTCCATCTGATCCGATTGTAGGTTAGATGGGGTTTGCCGGTTAATGGGATCGGGCTTGCGGATAAATTGCGGCTGACGAATTCACTTGTGCGAGAGACGCGAAGGTATACCCAGGGGCTAAAGCCCAAGTTCTTCGGCAGGTTGAGAGGGCCAAGCCTGAAGGCTTGGCTTACCTAGAAGCAACGACACGCTGGAAGCGACGACATTCTGGAAGCTGCAACGCTGATTCATCGGAAATTCCTTAGTTTCCTTGGGTGGATTGCTTTGTTGGCGGGGACTTTAGGTAGCGGCTGGCGAAGGTGATGAAGGTGGGCCAGTTGGGGGCGGGCGTGTGGCCTCCGCTGTGTTGGCGGAAGGCGAGGTCGCCTTCTATGAGTGGGGTTTCGATCGGCGGGAAGGTTGTGGTGTCGAGGCCTTTTTTGGCGAGAAGAGTGTAGACAGGGCTGGCTGCGGCGGCGGCCATGAACATGCCCTGGGCGTCGGCCCAGCCGTCGCCTTTGGTGGCTCCGCCGCCGATGAAGACGGGGCGGGGGGCGCAGAGGGCGATCAGTTCGTGGGCGTCGATGGGGAGATCCTTCCATTGCAGGGGGCCGGCGTACTTGAGGAAGTTGCCGGCCATCCAGTGGTACTCGTTGGTGCCGGCTACGTTCTCGACGATCTCGCCCCAGTCGCGGCGGTTTAGCTTTGCGCCGCCCTCGCCGGAGGAGCTGACGTAGGCGATGGCGAAGCGCTGATCGTAGGCCATGGTGACCAGCGTGGCTTTGCCGTAGCGGGAGTGGCCTTCGATGCCGACCTGTGTGGCGTTAACGGCCTTGTCTGTTTCGAAGTAGTCGAGGGCGCGGCTTGCTCCCCAGGCCCAGGCGCGGAGGGCTCCCCAGTCATCGAGTTTGCGAGGCTGGCCTTTGTTGCAGAGACCGATGATGCCTTCGGTGAGGCCGGCTCCGTTGTCTGCTTGAATGCTGCCGGGGACGAGGGTCGCGTAGCCCCAGCCTTTGGCGAGAACCTGCTGCTGCCAGGTTGGGCCGGGGGGTGGAGGTGGGGGTGCGGGTGCTCCGGGGCGGCGAGGGAAGGGGCCAATGAAGCTGAGTTCCATGATGACGGGAACGGGGCCGGTGGCGTTGTCGGGAGTGGTGAGTTCGAGTTGAATGTCGACGGTGATGAGATGGTAGGAGCTGTTGTCGACGTGGCCGGTGAGGGTTTTTGTAGTGACGGGAACGTCGCCGTTGGTGGTGTGTTTGGTGGCGGTGACCTCCCAGCGGACTTTGGGGGTGTCTCTGGGGACGCGGCCGTAGATCTCGCGGTCGAAGGACTCGACGATCTCGGGGCGGCGCTGGTTCCACCAGATCTTTGGCGAGGTGACTTTTTTGCCGTTATTCAGGATGAGCGGGTCTGGAAGGTCGGGGAAGAGATTGGCTTTGGACTCGTCGTAGTTGGCGGCGTTGGGGGCGTCGGGATTGCCGGAGCGGCCCGGGCGGAGGGTGGTGATGTTGAGGAGATCCATGGTTCGCTGATGGTCCTGCTCGGCGGTGAGGTGGACGGGTGGGGGAAGGGTGTTGGTTGATGCGGGTTGTTGTGCGAGGGCTGTGTGCAGGGAGATTGAGGCGAGAAGAAGGATGGATTGGCGCAGGCGTTTGAACGGAGGAAAGGAGCGTGGGTCGGGCTGCGGGTCTTTGCTCATCTGTTGCTCCTTGTACACCGAGAGTCTGCGACCGTTCCAATATACTTTGATACGTGCAGTAAATACGAAGCCAACGGCTTCGTTGAAAGATGGTTCTTCGGATGAGTCGAAAAACTGCTCTTGAACAGTGGCTGGAAAGCGCGGAGGGCGTTGGAAACGGTAACCGCAACGGCTTGTGACCGGCAGGTTAGTCGGGGATCTGCCAGCCTACGGGAGTCTGGGCGAGGGTGGCTTTGGCGGTGACCTGGCCGGTGGTGGCGCGTGCCATCTCGGGGAAGGCGGCCTGAACGTCGTGGCTGATAGCCCAGACGGGAACTTCCTTCATGGTGTAGCTGTAGGTGACGGTGGTCTCTTTGAAGCCGTCGTTGACGGCGATTGGAGTGAAGCTGTCGATGCTGGTGACCTCGCGGTGGCCGTAGCAGAAGCGGGGAGCGTAGCGGGTTCCGGCTGGGGTAACGGTGTAGCGACTGACATGGACGCTTGACTCGAAGGACCTGTCGAGGAGGAGGGACTTGACGAGGGTGTCCATCTGTTTGGTTTTCTCAGGATCGCTGGTCTCGAAGGGGAAGCGGGTGTCGGCGAAGAGGCAGTCGGGGTGATCGAGAAAGTGGCTGTTGATGGCGAGGGTGAAGTTCGCGGGGGTGGGGGCGGATTTGCCGGTGTTGCAGCCGGAGGCAAGAGTGACCAAGGCGAGAATTGTAGTAGAGAGCAGGGATGAGACTGGGATTCTGTGAACGATCTTCATCGCTTCTCCTGTCGATTTGAATCGGTCGATCTAACGTGTTGGATGCAGCGAAGGGCAACAGGCGAGTGGCGACTGTTTCTAATTTCCGTCTCCTAATTTCCGGTTGATTAATTCCCGTTCTCGATTTCCAGGGGCAGTGGATCGAGTTCGCCGATGGTCTTCATGGTTTCGAGAGTCTTGAGGTTTTCCTGGACCTGGGCCCATTTTCCAGGATCTTTTTTGGTGATGATGGGGGCCTGGGGATCGGCGTAGTACCCGAGGAGATCGTGTTTGAGCTGGTTGGGGACGACTTTATCGGGATGCTTTGTGATCATGTCGAGGAGTTTGGCGTAGGTTTTGTCGGTGAGGGGGTAGCCGCCGGGTTTGACGACCTGTCCGGTATCGAGGTCACGGTTGGGAATGTAGCGTTCGATTTGATCGAAGTGGGTCAGGACGAAGCGCATCGATTTGATGGAGCGATTGACGCTCTTAATGTAGAGGTCTTCGGTGTGCTGGGTGGGGCCTTTGATAGCGAGCATTTTGAGCGTGCCAACTTTGGGGAGGATATAAAGCCAGCCGGCATAGAGATGGCTGGTGAAGCCTGGGTTCTTGCGATAGGCCTCCCAGTTATTGTCTGCGGATGCTTGAAGGAGATCCTTTCTCAGGTCGTCGAGATCGGGGCTGGGTATGTCGTCGGGGAAGCTCTTTTTATGGAGGATGGTTTCGGCCCGCGCGATGTTGGGAAGGAAGCGGCGGACGGCGTAGCGGTAGACGCGGATGGAAGTTTCTTTGGTGCCGATGATGTCGGGCAGGTTGAGTCCGTAGGTTTCGAAGAACGCCTTGCGCAAAAGGTCGCGGGGCACTTCGAGTCCTACGTATTTGAGGTAGGCGGAGGGGGCGAAGCGACGCTTGCTGAGCTGGTTGATGTCGAAGGCGAACTCGGTCTGGACGTGGGCGTGAGGGTCCTCGGCGTAGTTGATGTTGGGGCCATATTTTTTTTCGAGTTTGGGAAATTCGACCGGGACGGAGAGATTGACGGCGGTGCTGTGGCCGACGGTGTCGCCGATGTAATGAGAGAGGGAGCCGATGGCGAAGGCGAGCTCGTCGGCGGTATGGGCGTTGCGGAGGAGACTGACGACGAAGTCACCGGAGCGGACGTAGTGTGTGAGGTCGGAGAAGAAGGCGTTGCCGAAGGGGTAGTAGCCGAAGTCCTGAATGGCGCAGCCGCCGTAGGCGTAGGCGTGAGCCTCCTGGAGCTGGGGCTCGGTTAAGGTGGGGTAGTGTTTGAGGAGAATGGGCCGGATGGATTGCTTCCAGGCGAGGTCGATCAGCTCCTGGTGGGTCTGGACGGAGTAGGGGACGGCAGGCGTGGCCGCCAGAAGAAGTCCGAGGATGGCTATCGT
>DATMPD010000158.1:0-8862 GCA_035567955.1 Edaphobacter sp. | reverse complement strand
TAGCTCATCACCGGGATCTGTTCATGTCCACTGGCATCCAAAGCATCGCGAATCGCCTCGACGCGGCCATCCATCATGTCGGACGGCGCCACGATATCTGCGCCAGCCTTGGCCAGCGAGGCGGCCGTCTTCGCAATCAGCCCAACACTGGAATCGTTCTCGATTTGATAGTGCTCACCATCACGCGCAACAAGACCGCAGTGCCCATGCGAGGTGTACTCACACAGACAAACATCCGCAATCATCACGAGTCGATCCAGGGCACGATTCTTCTTCAAAGCTCGCAGTGCCTGCTGCACAATGCCGTCTTCGGCCCACGCCCCGCTGGCCTGCTCATCTTTCTCAGCCGGCAAGCCAAACAACAATAGGCCGCCAATCCCAAGCGCAGCGCACGCCTCGGCCTCCTTCACGGCCTCGTCGATCGACAGATTGAAGACTCCGGGCATGGAGCCGATCTCTTTTCGGACACCTTCGCCAGGACAGATAAAGAGCGGATAAATCAGCGCGGCGGGATGAATATGGGTCTCGCGGACCAGCGACCGCATCGCCTCCGTGCGGCGCAATCGGCGCAAACGCGTGATAGGAAAGTTCATATCTCTAGTTTACGACCCACATGTCAAACTCGCGCAGCGAGGCACCCCTTGGCTCCTGCGTATGCATCACACTTTAAGGTCGCGACTTTGGCTCTGCAGGAGGATAAAAGCATGACGAAGTTCAAATCGATTGCAGTCGGCACTCTCTTCGCAACCATTCTCTCTCAGCCGATAATAGCGGTGGCGCAGACTCAGGAACAGCACCGAGAGGCGCAACGGCAGCAGGATGCTTATGATAAGCGCCATCACAATACAGCGAAGGTCGTTGGCGGTTCAGCGGCAGGCGGAGCCGTCGTAGGTGGATTGATGGGCGGCGGTAAGGGCGCACTCATCGGAGGCGCCGTAGGGGCTGGCGGCGGAGTAGCGGCGGACAAAGTTCGAAAACATAATGGCGTGAAGAAACGCGAAAGCCAGGAAACCTCGCACTATCGGGAGAACCCCCGGTAATCGGGGCGATTCAGTCTGCCCGAATCAGGTGAATCTTGCGATAGAGTCGCCCTCGGTACTGCAGCTCTCCATCAAGAACATTCTTACCGAGACGCCAGGTCCACGTCGCAAGATCATTCAGACGACAGATATACGAGCCAGTGTCGGCGGCGGCCTTGCAGTTCACAGTACCCATCGTCTCCTCGTTTCCGTCGACTATCTTATTCATTCTCATCTGGAAGCTATCTGGCTGCGCACTCTTCGACACGTAATACACGGACGTCTCGTCGTGGCATGGTGAATCCTTGATCTGGCACACGGAATCGCCCTTCCAGACGCCGGCAAATGAAGCACCTCCGCCACTAAGCATCACAAGATGGGGGGCGTTTGGTACTAACGGAAAAATTGAGAGAATCGCTAGAAATAGGACCATCGCGCAGACCTTTGTCGCACAAACTAGCCGAGCCGAACCGCCCGTCCGTCAGCTTCGATCCGCAATCGCATCGTACTCCAGCCCGGAGGCTCCAGGTGCCAGCACCCAAAGAGTGTAGATACCGAGCGCGGTGCCAAGAGGAAATTTGATCAGAGCAAGAACCGCCGCGATGATCGCCACGATCCTGCCCCACGGTCTGCGGTTCAGCAAACCGTAACCCGCAACGAGGGCAACCGCCGCCGCAAAGACCGTTGCAAAAGCTATCATCGGCCATAATCCAGCGATCCACATGGGTGGAAAAGGGCCATGGAAGCGTCCGCCAAACATCCATGCATCATTACCAAAGTTGTGCGTTGTAAAGGCACGGAGGAAGATTATGCCGATCAGCCCGCTGATCACACGGTACACCCCCAACACACACCACAGGATGCCGAGTGTCTGCAGGTTTCGCTGCACCCGCGGCAGGTACATTAGTATGGGCGGCTGCACATACATCGGCTGAGCCATAACGACTTGAGCCCCGCATTTGGGGCAAAAATGAACACCTTCCCCGACTGGAGTTCCACATGCCTGACAGACCATCTCACACCTCCAAACACCTAAGGCGCCAGCCCTGCGCTTTATCTGCTACGCACTGGTTCCGCTGCCGGTTCCCTGCGAGGTTACGATAAATGAAGTGAACAAACCAGAGCTATTGCCGGTCATCCCCTCGCTGCTGCGCGAATCAAGCGCAACTGCCCTGGAGTGGCCACGTCTCCGCGATCACATCGCCGGCCG
Organism: Edaphobacter sp.; assembly: GCA_035567955.1. Lineage (GTDB taxonomy): Bacteria > Acidobacteriota > Terriglobia > Terriglobales > Acidobacteriaceae > Edaphobacter. The sequence continues at coordinate 6,633 of DATMPD010000158.1, read as the reverse complement.
CACTTCTTCACCTCTGGGTCAAGCCTGGACATTGGCACTCGAGCCGAGCTCCGATCTCGCATGGATCGACCAACAACAGCAGCGTACTGCAGAGGTGCGTGCGATGCTCACCCGTGGCGGCAGCTTCGAGTTCCGCGGCTTGTTCGATCCCACCATCGCCCTCGACAAGGCCCGCATCGATGGAGCCGCACTCGAATCCACCGAGATCCGCGACCTGCTCACTGTTGTCGAACGGGTCGCCGCGTGGCGCAACCTTATCGACCCGCCCTCCAATGGAACCCGTTATGAATGGCCCAGCATCGCCGAACTCTCCTCTCCGCTCCTTCACTATGATCTCGCCCCACTTCTCCGCCTCCTTCGCGGAAAGATAGAACCTGACGGCAGTCTCAACGACGACGCATCTCCCGAACTACGCCGAATCCGCAGAGCGATGGAACGCCAGCACCGTGCCATTGAAGAAAGCCTCCGCAAATCCCTCCGCGGGCTGAGCGAAGGCGGCAGCACCCAGGAAGACCTCATCACGATCCGCGGGGACCGTTTCGTCATCCCGGTCAAGGCCGAGTTCAAACGCAAGGTACCCGGCGTCATCCACGGTTCGTCTTCCTCAGGACAAACCGTCTTCGTCGAACCGCTCGAAACCATCGAGCAAAACAACGAACTTGTTCGCCTGCTCGATGAAGAGCAGTCCGAAATTCACCGAATTCTCGTGGCCATGACCCGCGCACTCGGCGAAAACGCGGCGGCGATTCACCTCGGCACCTGCATCCTCGCTGAGGTTGAATCCCACTTCGCGCGTGCTCGATTCGCCGTCGCGCTCAACTGCGTCCGTCCCGCCTTTAGTCAGGAGCTCTCCCTCACCTCTGCACGGCATCCACTGCTTGAACTCCGCTTGAGGGCAGGGGCTCTAGCGAAGAACGAAGAACCAAAGACTCCAGTGCCGCTCACCGTCATCTTTCCGCCGGAAACAAGACAGCTCATCATCAGTGGCCCAAATACTGGCGGCAAGACAGTCTCGCTCAAGACACTCGGCCTGCTCTCTTTCATGGCGCAATCCGGTGTTCCCGTCCCCGCCGAAGAAGCAAAGCTTCCCGTCTTCCAAAGCATCTACGCCGACATTGGGGACGCTCAGTCGATCGAGCGCGACCTCTCCAGCTTTTCCGCCCACGTCATCAACCTCGACCGTATCTCCCGCGAAGCTACCGCTCACTCCCTCGTTCTCCTCGACGAACTGGGTTCGGCCACAGACCCCGAAGAAGGTGCGGCCCTCGCCGTTGCCATAGCAACCCACTTCCTAACACTCAATGTCTGGTGCTGCATCACTACCCACCTCACCTCGCTCAAGGTCTACGCCGCTAACCACCCCGGCGTCCTTAACGCGGCGGTGGGCTTTGACCAATTGACCCTTACACCAACCTACGAGCTGCGCCTTGGCGTCCCGGGATCGTCTGCCGGCCTCAACATCGCCGCCCGACTCGGCCTCCAACCCGAAATCATCACCGCGGCCCGCGCTCAGATGACCACACAGACTGCGGACATCGGAGCCTTTCTCGACCAGCTCCATGACCAACTCACCGCCGCTACTATCGAACGCGAGACTCTGCAGCAACGCGAACGCGAACTCTCTCGCGAAAAGGCCCGCCTTGAAGTAGAAGGCCGTGTCGAACAGAAGGCCCGGACCAAAGAACTGGAAACCAAACTGAACTCGCTGATCGAAGACTTCGCTTACCAGCTCCGTGAGACTGTCAAAGCGATCGACGACAAAGCCCTCGCGCAGAAGATCTCTCGCGACTCCGATCGCCGCATGGCAACTCTTCGCCGGGAATTTTCAGAGCAGTTCAATTCCACCGTCGTCGCTCACACCACGCGCGCCGACAAGAACGATCCTGCCGCCCAGCCCCACATCCCCAAGGGCATCAAGGTCGGCGACCTCGTCAAACTGAAATCTCTCGGCCGCCAGGCTCGCGTCGACCGTGTCATCGACCCCAAGACCTTTGAGGTGTCGATGGGCCAGCTGAAGATGCGCGCCGCCATTGATGACATCGCCGAAGTCGAATCCGTCAAAGTGGTCACGCCGCTCGAAGCCGCGCGCAAACGCGGAGGCATTACCGTCGCAACGACAAATAACGACACCGACTACATGACCTCCGAGATCAATGTCATCGGCCGCACCGCCGATGAGGCCCAAACCGAAGTCGAACGGTTCCTCGACCGCGCCTTCCTGGCCGGCCTCCCGCGCATCCGCATCGTTCATGGCACTGGCATGGGTGTCCTCCGCCGTACCCTCCGCGAATATCTTCGCAATCATCCCCAAGTCACCAGCATCACCGAGCCACCCCAAAACCAAGGCGGACAAGGCGCCACCGAGGTTGAATTAAGGCAATAGCTATCCCTCTAACGTTTCGCGTCGAACGAGGAACTGACGTCGAACTTCGGCAACGAACATGGCGTACGATACATCTGCAAACCGAGCGAGTTCGTTGCCGGAAAACCAGGACGAAAGGACACCCTATGCCCTCTCACCACACACGCATCTCCATCATCGGATGCGGCCATGTCGGAACCTCCTGCGCCTTCGCTCTTCTCCAGAAACACCTCGTTCGCGAGATCGTCCTCATCGGCGACGGCCCGACCCACGCGCAGGGTGAAGCCATGGATCTCCAGCAAGCCGTTCCTCTCGGCACTCCTATCACGGTCACCGCCGGTACCTACAAGGATGCAGCAGCCAGCGCCCTCGTCATCGTTACCGTCGGCACACCGGGCAAGTTTCAAGGTTCGCGTCTCGACATGCTCGCCGGCAATGTCGTCATTGTGCGCGAATGCATTGCAAAACTGATGGCCGAAGGATTCGACGGCATAATCATCATCGCGACTAACCCCGTCGACGTGCTCACCTACATCGTCCAGAAGGAGTCAGGCCTTCCTGCCACTCGTGTCATCGGCTCCGGTACGCTCCTCGACTCCGAGCGCCTGCGCCACATCCTTGGGGAGCAACTCAACATCGACCCGCGCTCCGTTCACGCCACCGTCATCGGCGAACACGGAGACTCCTCCGTTGCAGTTTGGAGCGCCGCCCAGGCCGCAGGCCTTCCTCTCAGGCTCTATCCCGGCGCCGAGGCCCTGCCGTCGCACGAGGACCTGCTAATTGCCGTACGCTATGCGGGTCCCGTAGTGGCCTCACTCAAAGGCAACACCTGTTTCGCTATCGCTGCCTGCGTCACCCGCATCTGCGAAGCGATCCTTCGCGACGAGCGCTCTGTCCTCGTCGTCTCGACCCTGATGACAGGCCAATATGGTCTTCACGATGTCTGCCTAAGCACGCCCTGCATCGTTGGATGTGGCGGAGTCGAGTCGGTCATCGAGCTTCACCTCAACGCTGCCGAACAGAAAGCCCTCGAGGCGTCGGCTGCCGTACTCCAACAGGCATACGCCAAGCTTGCGACCCCTAGAGCACAGTGACGAAACTCTTCTGTTCCGCACGAGAGCTGACAATCATCTTCCAGACATCCCACAGCAGCTTCAGCACACTCAGCACCAGCGCAACCTTGAATCCGAAATTAATCGCTGCGTTCACCGTCGTCAGGTCTTTCATCGACATCGCTCCTACACTCGTTCCAGGAACCATGTACGTCCTGGCCTGCACCATCACTGCAATGATGAGGATCCCTATCACCTGCACGACCATGTCAAAACCCTTACGCCATCCCTCAGCTCCATGCAGAAACACCATCACCGTCTTCAACACCAGCTGCACGCCTAGCAGAGAGATAATCTGCCAGTAAAAGATGTGCCACTCCGGAGTAAGTCCAAAAGGCATCTCCCGCAGATGCCCCACCAGTGGGCCCAGGATCAGATACGGCTTATAAGGAATGGCCAACAGCCACAACATTCCTATCGAACTGACAATCACGTCGGCTACTCCACCCGCCAGCGAAGGCCGTTTACTCCGCGCTGGCTCTAGCTTGGGCAGATCGTTCGGATTCCATCCCTTCGATATATCCACCTGGTGGAAGTACCGTCCCTGCGCATATTCAAAGCACGCGAAGCCTAGTGTAACCACCGCCCAGAACGTCAACACGACGCTCGGAAAGTGGCCGATGGCAGCGCCCACGTCCAGGCCTTTTCCTCCTTGGAAGAGCCACGCCGCCACCTGCGTCACCAGGTACACCAGCACGACAAAAGGGAAGCTCCGCTTCAGCGTGAACCAGTAAATCGGAAACCACGCAGGCCCGATCAGATGCTGCTGCGGCAGATATCGCGCTGCCACCAGCACAGGTCGTCCATGCTTCTCCAACACATCAGCCACCTCACTCTGGGTCAGCGATCGGCCAAGCTTCTCTTCGCGGCCTTCCATCTCTGCCAGCAGATTCTCCCGCAGCTCCGCCAGCGTGTCAGCCTTCGTCCTGGCCGGCAGATACTCCCCTACAGCCTGCAAATACCGTTCGAGTAGGTCCATAACCTTACCTCTCCTTCGTCTCTTTCTTGTCTTCCTTGTCTTCCTTGTCTTTCTTGTCTTTCTTGTCTTCAAGAATCTTGTGCAGCGAGTCGTTGATCCCGTTCCACTCCGCCAACAGTTGCTCCAGAATCGCCGCTCCCTCAGCCGATAGCCGGTAGAAGCGCTTGTTCCGCTTCTCCTCCTCACGCCACTCGCTGGTCAGCAGGCCCTGCGTCTCCAGCCGGCGAAGCAACGGGTACAGAGTGCTCTCTTCAATAGCTAGCCCCTGATCCGCCAACGCCTTCCGCAGCGTGTATCCGTAGTGCTCCACGCGAAGCTGCGCAAGCACCGCCAGAATCAGGCACCCCCGCCGAAGCTCCAATCTGAGCGAGTCGAACAATTCGTTTTGGATCATCGATACCATACTGTGCTAAATACACTGTATGTCAAACAGTGTGTGATGTCAAGTAGTTTCTGAGACCACGAACGGAGAAAAGAAAAGGCCCGGCAAAAAGCCAGGCCTAAATCTTTTAGTTTCTGCGTCGAAAGCGCTTTTTGTGTCGTCGTCGTCGTCGTCGTGGTGGTGGTGTGTGCGCGCAGCACTCAGATCCGCATTGGCATCAGGATGTAACGGTACTTCACATCCTCATTCGCATCCTCGGGTCGCATCTGCCCGGCACTCTGGGCGTCTTTGAACTCCAGCCGAACCTCTCCGGTATTTCCGATGGCCTTCAGGAAATCGATGAGGTACTGGCTGTTGAAACCCACCACTAACGGATCGTAGTTATAAGGCGTCTCGATCGTATCCTCGGACTCACCCGCATCCGTGCTCGACGAAGAGAGCTTCAACTCATTCTGCTCCAGCCGAATCTTGATCGCGCCGCTTCGCTCATCGGCAAACTGCGCCACGCGTTGTATCGACCCCATCAAGTCCTCAGAACGCACGATCACAAACTTGTTGTTGTCTCTAGGCAGCACAGCCTCATAGTTCGGGAACTGTCCGGTCAGCTTGCGGCTGGTCAACACCCGCCCGCCGACTTTGAAGTACAGTGTCTGGTCGTCATCAGCAAACTCCAGCGACTCGGCCTCGGTCGAACCCAGCAGGGAAGAGAGTTCGCTCAACGCCTTACGAGGAATCAGCGTCTTCTTCTCACCCGACACTCCATCCAGCGTCTCACCCAACTTCTCGATATGCGCCAGGCGATGCCCATCCGTCGCCACCATCGCCATGCTCTCGGCTTTCAGCACCATCAGTGCGCCGTTCAGCGTATAGCGGCTTTCCTCGTTCGAGATGGCAAAGATCGTCTTCGACACCATGTTTCTCAGCGAACCGACCGAGATCTTCACTGCGCCGTTTGTCGGAAACTCAGGCACCTGGGGAAAGTTTGCCCGCGCCATCCCGACCATTTTTGTATTCGAACGACCCGCCCGGATCTGCACCCAGTGGTTGTCCATCAGCTTGATCGAAATGTCGCCCTCAGGCAACAACTTGATGTAGTCATACAGCTTGCGCGCTGGTATCGTGCATGCGCCCGCCTTCTTGACCTTAGCCGCACAGCTTGTCCGCAGGCTTTGGTCGAGATCGGTTGCGGTGATCGTCAGCTTGTCGTCACTGGCCTCAAATAAAAAGTTCGAAAGGATTGGAATCGTCGTCTTTCGCTCGACCACGCTCTGCGCGGCGGTCAACTCCCGCAGCAGCTCCGCTCGCGAAACGGTGATCTCGAGGTTGCCGGTTGGGGCTGCTGCTGCGGTCGTCTCGGTCATCTGGGGCTCCTGGGTTGCGCTCGTCACGGTCGTCTCTCCGGAAAATCAGTTCGGTGTCGCTGGCAAAACTGTACACCGAATTCGCTCTTTCGTGCACATGGGACGCGACATCGTCTGCTTGATTCTAGGGTCGAACCCACTCTGAGCGCGATAGATTTCTTTGTGGAAACCTTGGTCGCTTCTGTGCGACCCGTGCAGATGCCACACCACCCCTTAGAGGGCTAACTGCTTCTAAGAAAGAAGATAAAAAGAGAAGAAATACTAGTAGCAGTAACCGTTGTCGCTTGAAAAGTGGATATCTCTCTCATCTGTTTACACGAGTGGACTTGAGACTCTGTCCCGTTTTAGAAAATAGGACACTCAAGAACGCAAGCCTAGGAAGACTCCTCCTCTCCTACTCGGGAGCGAGCTTTTTATCCCACTTCTTCACACCTCAA